>JAFEFK010000681.1 GCA_018240625.1 Pseudomonadota bacterium | reverse complement strand
CGAACGGCTATGAGCCGACCAGTCCGGAAGCGCGTGCCGCGCTCGACGCGCTGGTGAAGGATTCCTACGCCTGGTTCCGCGGTCTGGTGCAGAAGCGTCGTGGCATGAGCGACGAGCAACTTGAAAAAGTCGCCGACGGCCGTGTTTTTACGGGCCGCCAGGCGATCGGGCTCAAGCTGATCGATCAACTCGGGGACGAGAAAGCTGCGATCGCGTGGCTTGTGACCGAGAAGAAAGTCGCACCCAATCTCCCGGTTCACGATTTCAAGATGTCGCCGCGCTTCGGCGACCTGACGTTCCTGCGAACGGCCGCTTCCGTCACTCTCGATGCCCTCGGGTTAAGCGGCATCGCGCGACAGGTCGAGCAGGCAGGCGTCGTGCGCGCGGTGGATCGGCTCGGACTCGACGGTATGCTGGCGCTATGGGAGCCTGCGGCGTCCAACTAAGGTTCAAATCGGGTGAGATGCGCGCATTTTCGCACTGCGAGGACTTGCCGATTTTCGCATCGCGGACCTTCGCGGCGGATTTTCAATTCGTCCGAATCGCATTTAGCGTCTTGACAGTTCTAGCCATTTTCACGGAAATGGGCCTCCCACGTCATGGGTCCCAATCTCGATGATCAAATCCGAACTCGTTCAGCGCATCGCCGAGCACAATCCGCACCTCTATCAGCGGGATGTGGAGAACATCGTGAATGCGATTCTCGACGAAATTGTCGCCGCGCTTGCGCGTGGCGATCGTGTCGAATTGCGTGGTTTCGGTGCGTTCTCCGTCAAACATCGCCCCGCGCGCGCGGGCCGCAATCCGCGCACCGGCGAACACGTGCCCGTTGATCAGAAGAGCGTCCCGTTCTTCAAGACGGGCAAGGAAATGCGTGAACGGCTGAACCGCGACGCAACGGGCGAAGCCAGCGCTTAAATGCGTTGGCGGGTATCGTGGAACGGATGTCGGGCCCATATATCGGGTTCATGAGGCCGCCAGCATGAGCGTTGTCTGACGCCGCCGTCGCGAGAAAAGACCATGCGAAAATTCCTCACCGGCCTGATCCTGATTCCGCTTGGTGTCATCTTCATCGTGTTTGCGGTGGCCAATCGTCATCTGGTGACGGTGTCGTTCGATCCGTTCAATTCGAACGACGCTTCGGTTGGCGTCACGATGCCGCTGTTCGTGGTCATTATTGCCGTTGCGATCCTCGGCGTCGTGGCCGGGGGTATGGCGACCTGGTTTCGGCAGCGCCACTGGCGCCGCGCCGCGCGCCAGAATGAGGCGGACGCACAGCAGGCCCGGGCGGAGTTGGCGGATTTGCGGTCCCGCACGGTGTCCTCTCGCGATCCGCGGGCGCTTCCGGACCTGACGTCGGGGACGGAACCCGGACCGGTGTTTCGAGCCAGCCGTTCGTCGCTTTAGGCCGAAAACGACCGCGCCGGCGGACGAGACAAGCCCGGCGTGACGTTGTAGAACCCGCCCGATCGCCTCACCTTCGAGAGCTGCCGTTTCCGCCAACTCTGCTTTGAGATCATGCCTCTGATTGTCAAAATATGCGGCCTGTCCACCCCTGCGACACTCGATGTGGCGCTGGAGGCGGGCGCCGACATGGTGGGCTTCGTGTTTTTTCCGCCATCGCCGCGACATCTCGGTCTGGAGCGTGCGCGCGAACTCGGCGCGCAGGTGCGGGGCCGCGCCGGCAAGGTCGCGCTCACTGTCGATGCCGACGATGCGACGCTGGGGAACATCGTCGAGACCTTGAAGCCCGACCTTCTGCAATTGCACGGCAAGGAAACCGTGGCCCGCATCCGCGACATCAAGCGCACGTTCGGTTTGCCTGTCATGAAGGCTGTCGGCGTCGAGACGTCAGCCGACCTCGCGGCGCTGCCCGGCACTGCCGCGGTTGCCGATCGCATCCTGTTCGATGCGCATCCGCCAAAGGACGCCACGCGGCCCGGCGGGCTGGGCGTGCCGTTCGATTGGCATCTTTTGGAAAACCTGGCGCTCAACATTCCCTTCATGCTGTCGGGCGGTCTCAATGCCGCCAATGTCGTTGAGGCGCTCCGGATCACGCGCGCCGGTGGCGTCGATATCTCCTCGGGCGTGGAGCGTGCGCCGGGGATCAAGGATCCCGACATGATCCGCGCCTTCATTCAGGCCGCGCGAACCCTTCCTTCGCCGCTCCCCGTGAACGGGGAGAGGTTGCCTGCGCGCCGCGCGGGCGGGTGAGGGGCATATGACCAGGCGAAAGCAGATAGAGAGCCCCTCACCCCGACCCTCTCCCGCAAGAGCGAGGCGAGGGTGCAGATGCGCGCCGCGCGGGCGGCTGACTCGATGAGCCCGGCATGATAGCGGATGCCGAAGTGATTGCCGTCACCCTGAGGCGGCCGCGCGTTGCGCGGCCCTCGACGGGCGACGGCTCAGACGGGCGCCGCCATTCTTCGAGGCTCGCTGCGCTCGCACCTCAGGATGACGGTACGCAATGACTTCTCTCCCTAATTCCTTCCGGTCCGGTCCCGACGAGCGTGGACACTTCGGCATTTTCGGCGGCCGCTTTGTCGCCGAAACGCTGATGCCGCTGATCCTCGATCTCGAGAAGGCGTATGACGCGGCGAAGTCCGATCCGGCGTTCCAGAAGGAGATGCAGGGCTATCGAAAGGATTACATCGGCCGTCCGTCGCCACTGTATTTCGCCGAACGCCTCACGGAGCATCTTGGTGGCGCAAAGATCTATTTCAAGCGCGAGGAGCTGAATCACACCGGCTCCCACAAGGTCAACAACGTGCTCGGCCAGATCATGGTCGCGCGCCGCATGGGCAAGAAGCGCATCATCGCGGAGACCGGCGCGGGCCAGCACGGCGTCGCCACCGCGACGTTGTGCGCGCGCTTCGGCCTCGACTGCGTGG
This sequence comes from Pseudomonadota bacterium, assembly GCA_018240625.1. Taxonomy (GTDB): domain Bacteria; phylum Pseudomonadota; class Alphaproteobacteria; order Rhizobiales; family Xanthobacteraceae; genus Nitrobacter. Next base: position 1,135 of record JAFEFK010000681.1, on the reverse strand, counting down.
TCTACATGGGCGCGGTCGATGTCGAGCGGCAGCAGCCGAACGTCATCCGCATGGAGATGCTCGGTGCAAAAGTCATTCCGGTGCAGTCGGGTTCGCGCACGTTAAAGGACGCCATGAACGAGGCGCTGCGCGACTGGGTCACCAACGTGCATAACACGTTCTACTGCATCGGCACCGTCGCGGGCCCGCATCCCTATCCGATGATGGTGCGTGATTTTCAGTCCGTCATCGGCGACGAGACCAGCGTGCAGATGCAGGAGGCCGAAGGCCGCCTGCCGGATTCGCTGATTGCCTGCATCGGCGGCGGCTCCAATGCGATGGGCTTGTTTCATCCCTTCCTCGACGATCCCTCCGTCGAGATTTTCGGCGTGGAAGCGGCAGGGCATGGGCTCACGCAATTGCACGCGGCCTCGATCGCGGGCGGCCGCGCTGGCGTGCTGCATGGCAACCGCACCTATTTGCTCATGGACGACGACGGGCAGATCCAGGACGCGCATTCGATCTCGGCGGGCCTGGATTATCCCGGCATCGGGCCGGAACATTCCTGGCTGCACGAGACGGGCCGCGTCACCTATCTCAGCGCGACCGACGAGGAGGCGCTGGCGGCGTTCCAGTTGCTGTCGCGACTCGAAGGCATCATTCCCGCACTGGAGCCCGCGCACGCCATTGCAAAAGTGATGGAGCTCGCGCCGAAGCGGCCGAAGGATCATCTCATGGTGGTCAATTTGTCCGGCCGTGGCGACAAGGACGTGCCGCAGGTCGGCGACATCTTGAAGGGCAGGACGAAGTGAGTTCTCTCATGGGTATTTTCTCGCTCCGAAACACGACCGCTTTTTTCGTCAGCGCCCCCTCCCTAACCCTCCCCCGCAAACGGGAGAGGGGACGGGCCATCATCGGATCAGACGCATCATTCGAATTCCCTGATGCTTCAGCATGGCATTCAATCTGGCAGAACCTGCTCCCTCTCCCGCTTGCGGGGGAGGGATGGGGTGGGGGCCTTCTTTCAGGTGCCGCATCATGACCACCCGTATCGACACGCGTTTCACTGAGCTGAAAAAGCAGGGCCGCGCGGCTTTCGTCACCTACGTGATGTGCGGCGATCCCGATATCGCGACCTCGCTCGAGATCATGAAGG
>JAFEFK010000680.1 GCA_018240625.1 Pseudomonadota bacterium | reverse complement strand
TCTCCGGTGACGCGGTGGACGGCAACGAGGCCGGTATTTTCCGGATGCTCGGCGGCGTTCTCCGCTCTGCCGGTCCCAAGACCTTCACTGCGGAAACGACCCTGCAGTTGACAGTCAACGCCGCCGCCAACTCTGGCGGCACCGGGCGCATCAACGTCATCGTGTTCTACGTGATGCCTTGATGGATCATGGGCGGGGGCTACGGCCCCCGTTCACAAATTGTTTCATCCCATCCGCTTCCCAGCCAAATATTTGGGAAACGAGAGAACAAAAAGATCGCTGTAAGTGCTTGATTTTATTGGTCGGAGCGAGAGGATTTGAACCTCCGACCCCTAGTCTCCCAGACTAGTGCGCTAACCGGGCTGCGCCACGCTCCGTGCCATCCCGTTCCATTAGCCGCGTTCGCGCTGGGGCGCAAGAAGCCACCATTATGCCGTGAAAGCGCCGACACGCAGGTTCCTCAAGTCCCGGCACCGTCCTTGAGAACACTGTCCAGCAGTTGCCTGCAGGCGATCAGGTCGGCAAGCGCCGCCTTCAACGGGGCAAGGTCGACCGCAGAAGCGCCGCCTCCAACGCCCAGGATCGCATCGCTATCGGGACCGGACCACAGCGCATCATCGAGAGCGTGTCGGGGCGACTGACGTACTCTTGGCGGCGGCGCGCTCGGAGCGTCTTCGGCCGCGTCGTCATCGGTCTCCGTCTCCTCGCCGGCCGCATCATCCTCATCGTCCATCGCGCCAAGCGTGTTGCGGATGTCATCTTCGATCACGCCGAACGCAGCAGCCGAAGATCCTTCAGTCAGACCCTGCACGGCCTTTATGCCATGCTCCTTCAAAATCCGCTGCACGCCCCGGATCGTGTAACCCTCGCTGTAAAGCAGGTGGCGGATACCGCGCAGCAAATCTACATCGTCGGGGCGATAGTAGCGCCGGCCGCCGCTGCGTTTCATGGGTTTGATTTGCGCAAACCGGGTTTCCCAGAACCGCAGAACGTGTTGGGGAATATCGAGATCGTCAGCGACCTCGCTAATCGTTCGGAAGGCATCCGGCGCTTTGTCCAAATGCTCGCTCCTCTGCTGATTGTTTGCCGAACGCCGAACGACTATACTAATCCGCTTTGGTATCGGCGCCGTTGCCGTTGATCCGCTGCTTCAGAATAGCCGACGGCTTGAAGACCATGACGCGACGCGGAGAGATCGGCACCTCGGTGCCCGTCTTAGGATTACGGCCGATACGCTGGCCCTTCTTGCGCACCATGAACGAGCCGAATGACGACAACTTCACTGTCTCACCCTTCTCGAGGCAATCAGTAATTTCCTTGAGAACGAGTTCGACAAAAGCAGACGACTCCGTCCGCGACAGGCCCACCTTTTGGTAGACTGCTTCGCAGAGATCGACGCGTGTAACTGTTTTTCCGATTTCCGTCATCGCCTGCCCCAAACTCCCGGCGAACAATTCCTAACTGAAATTAAGAGTTTAACGACCCACGGTCAACTGCGCACATCATGCTTTTGGATGATATGGAACGGCAAATCCGGCGAATATTTTG
>JAFEFK010000067.1 GCA_018240625.1 Pseudomonadota bacterium | reverse complement strand
GGGAGAGGTGAAGGGGGGCAACTCATGATTCCATTTGATGGTGATAGTCTCTAATTTGCCGTCATTGCGAGCCCGCGACAAAATTGGCTCACGCCAATTTTGCGCAAGGCGAAGCAATCCAGTTACTTTCCAGCAGCGCTGGATTGCTTCGTCGCAACGCTCCTCGCAATGACGGAGTGCGCCTCACGCCTTGCCAAATTCCTCGCGCATCTTCGCCTGGATCTTGGCCATGCCGCCGATCCAGCGGTCGTAGTTCTCGGTCTTCTTGCGCATGTAGCCCAGCACCTGCGGATGCGGCAGGATCAGGAAGGTCTCCTGCTCGATGCCCTTCAGCGCATCGGCGGCCACCTGCTCCGGCGTCAAGTCGCCGTCGCCGGATTGCGGGCCCTTTGGAATCGAGCGCAGCATATTGGTGTCGACGCCCTGCGGGCACAGGATCGAGACGCGGATGTTGTGCGCCTTGTGCGAGATCGCGAGGTTTTCCGCAAATCCCACCGCCGCGTGCTTGGTCGTCGAATAGGCCGGACTCCCGACTTGCGACAGCAATCCGGCTGCGGAAATCGTGTTGAGGAAATAGCCGCCGCCGCGCGCCTTCATGCGCGGCACCAGATGCCGCGCCGCATAGACGTGCGCCATGACATGGATCGCCCAGCTCCGCGACCACGGCTCATCCGAGCTACCGCCGGCGTTCTCGGATAGCGGATCGAAGCCGCCGCCGATTCCCGCATTGGAGCAGAATAGCGCGATCGGCCCGAACTGCCGCTCGGTCTCCTCGATAACGTGCAGAATATCCTTTTCCTGACCGACGTCGCACTTGAAGGCCGCGCCGTCGACCTTATGCGCCACGGCGCGGGCATTGTCGGAATCCATATCGGCCACGATGACCTTGGCCGCACCCGCCCGGTGCAGGGCTTCGCATAGCGCCCTGCCAATTCCGTTGGCGCCGCCGGTCACAACGACGACCTTGCCGGTTACCTGCATCATTCCCTCCGCGTTTGTCTGATAGCTCAGGCCAGTGGTCCGATTCTAACATTTGCATCTCGTTGCAGCGAATATCTTTGCAAATGTTAGAATCGAAGGACCACTAGTAAATATAAATTGCTGGCGGAGTTTGGATTTGACATTCGCATCGCGAACTGGCGGCCAAGTGGGTTGCGAATGTCAAACCCACTACGCCAGAACGAGGTCGAGCACCGCGGTATAATGGCAGGCTGCGCCGAGCAGCACAAACGAATGCCAGATCGCATTCTGGAAGCGCAATTGCCGCCAGGCATGGAAGATCACGCCGAGACTGTAGAGTACCCCGCCGACGACCACGAACCAGAGCGCTGTTGCCGGCAGCGAGGGCACGACGACGTCATAGATCATGAAGCCGCTCCACCCCATCAACAGATAGAGGACGATCGACAGCCGGTCGAACCGGCCGGGCAGCACCAGCTTGAATACGATTCCGAGAATCGCCACACACCAGACTCCGATCAGCAGTGCGACCGCAAAGCCATTGTCCTTCACCTGCATGATGAACGGGGTGTAGGTCGCAGCGATCAGAATGTAGATCGCGGAATGATCGAAGCGGCGCAGCAGCCATTTGCGCGGCGACACCGGCCAGAGATTGTAGGTCGCGGAAAACACCAGCATGGCCATCAGCCCGGCGACATAAATCGAGACAACCGCGACATCGAGCCCCGTCGCATAGACGGCAGTGAGAACGATCAGCACCGTCGCCGCGATCAGCCCGGTCAGGACGCCCAGCACATGCACGACGCCGTCGGCGATCAGTTCGGCGCGGTCGTAATTCCATTTGACCGCACCGGCGATGGCCTGGGTGGGATGGGAAGCCAGTTGCTTCAGCCTGAACAGCGTCATGAACTCAAGTCCGGGATAGAGTTTCAGCGTCTTATGCTTGCAGAAAAGCGTTAAATCATAGCCAATTCGTGGTCAACGAACCGAATTCCATGTGACGCTCACGATTCGTCTCGACACTGAAACTTGATTTCCACCCGACAATCGCCACTTTCCGGTTGTCCGCGGCGATTTTCATTTAAGACCTTCACAATCGACATCTCATCGACATGGCCTCCAGCTTTTCCGATATCGTTGAAGAAGCGCGTCTGTCGGCACGCGCGTTGCTGGATTACGGCGAAAGCTTCTTCAATCCGACCGTTCGGCTTGGCGTCACCGGCCTGTCGCGCGCCGGCAAGACGGTGTTCATCACCGCGCTGGTGCACGGACTGCTGCGCGGCGGACGTTTTCCGATCTTCGAGCCGCTGTCGGGCGGCCGCATCGGCGGTGCGCGGCTGGAGCCGCAACCGGACGACGCGGTGCCGCGCTTCGACTACGAGGGCCACGTCCGTACGCTCATCGACGAGCGGCGCTGGCCGGAATCCACGACCGACATCAGCGAGCTTCGCCTCATCGTCGATTATCAGCGACAAAATGGCGCGGACCGCAAGCTCACCATCGATATCGTCGACTACCCCGGCGAGTGGCTGCTCGATCTGCCGTTGCTCGACAAGAGCTACGAGCAATGGTCAGCGGAGAGTTTTGCGCTGGCGCGGGAGGCCCCCCGCGCCCAACTCGCAACCGAATGGATACGACTGACCACTTCGCTCGCACCCGCAGGCGGCGCGAACGAACAGGTGACGCTGACCGCGGCAAAACTCTTCACCGACTATCTGCGTGCCTGCCGCGACGACCGCTTTGCCATGAGCCTGCTGCCGCCCGGCCGTTTCCTGATGCCGGGCAACCTCGCAGGATCGCCCGCGCTGACCTTTGCGCCACTCGATGTGCCGATCGAGGGCACAGCGCCGGATGGCTCGTTGTGGGCGATGATGAAGCGGCGCTACGAGGCCTACAAATCCATCGTGGTACGGCCGTTCTTCCGCGATCATTTCTCGCGGCTGGATCGCCAGGTTGTCCTGGTCGATGCACTCGCGGCCTTCAATGCCGGGCCCGAGGCCCTGCACGATCTCGAAGCGGCGCTTGCCGGCATTCTGGATTGCTTTCGCGTTGGCCACAGCACATTCCTGAGCAGCATGTTTCGCCCGCGCATCGATCGCATCCTGTTCGCGGCGACCAAAGCCGATCACCTGCATCACACAAGCCACGACCGGCTCGAGGCGATCCTGCGGCGGACGGTTGAACGCGCTGCTTCCCGGGCGGAAGTTGCCGGCGCAACCATTGACGTGATCGCCCTGTCGGCCGTCCGCGCCACGCGCGAGGCGCAGGTACGGCGCGGCCGAGACAAACTGCCGTCGATTCTCGGAACGCCGCTGGCCGGTGAAGTCGCCAACGGCGAAACCTTCGATGGACATACGGAGGTCGCAACCTTCCCCGGCGACTTGCCGACCGATCTCGACGGTCTTTTCAGCGGCGGCGCGTTCCGCGGCCTCTCGACATCCGCGCCAGACGCTTCTGACTTCCGCTTCCTGCGTTTTCGTCCGCCGCAACTCGAACCAAATGGCACGCAGGAGCCGAGCTTGCCTCACATCCGCCTCGACCGGGCGCTCCAGTTCCTGATCGGAGACCGTTTACAATGAGTAAGCCGCTGCAATGAGTGAGCGATCAAGCCCTCGGCGTCCCGCTACATTCAAGCTGGACGATCCCCACGTGGTCGTCATGGAGCCCGACGAGGACGCGGGCGTGCTCGCGCGCGGCAGTATCCGCATCACGCCGGAAGCCGAGCCCTCGTCGCTGCCGGTACCGGTCGAGGCGCCGCCGGTTCCGGCGCGGAAAGGATTTCGCTGGGGCACGCTGTTCTGGACCTCACTGGCCGGGCTCGTCGTGCTCGGCACCGGGCTCGGGGTGGTCCATCTGATCGACGACCTCTTCGCACGCAGCGAGGGGCTGGGCTTTCTCGGGCTGGCATTGGCGGCGCTGTTCGTGCTCGCATCCATCGTCATCGCCGTTCGCGAGATCGCGGGCCTCGCTCGCCTCGCAACGATCGAGGATCTGCACCGGCGCGCCTTGACCGCGATCGAAGCCGACGACCGCGCGCAGGCTGATGCCGTCGTGCGCGATCTCGTAAAGCTCGCGCATGACAACCCGCATCTGGCGCGGGCGCGGGCCACGCTGCGAAGCCATGGCTCCGACATCATCGACGGGGCCGACCTGGTACGGCTTGCCGAGCGCGAGTTGATGACACCACTTGATCTGGAGGCGCGACGGCTGGTGTCGGCGGCCGCGCAGCGGGTGTCGATCGTGACCGCCGTCAGTCCGCGCGCCGTCGTGGACGTGCTGTTCGTGTTCGCGGCAGCACTGCGGCTGGTGCGGCAGCTTGCCCGTCTGTATGGGGCGAGGCCCGGCACGCTCGGCATGATCCGCCTGATGCGGCATGTCATCGCGCATCTCGCCATCACCGGCGGCATGGCCGCCAGCGACACCCTGATCCAGCAGGTGCTGGGCCATGGCATCGCCGCGAAACTGTCGACGCGCCTCGGTGAAGGGGTCCTCAACGGGTTACTGACCGCGCGCCTCGGCCTCGCCGCCATCGACGTCACCCGGCCGCTCCCGTTCATCGCGCTGCCGCGGCCCGCACTTGGCGATCTTGCGAAAGACCTGCTGCGCAAGCGCGACGGCGGCGACTGAGCTCGCTCGCCCAATTGCCGCAACGGCGAAAATCGCGGCTACCTTCCGCCGGAATTCCGCAATTCGCTTTTTTGCGCGGCTTGCGGCCTACACAAACCGGCTCCGCCGCCGACCGGACCGGTGCAAGCGGCCAT
>JAFEFK010000679.1 GCA_018240625.1 Pseudomonadota bacterium | reverse complement strand
CTCGGCAATCAAGATGCCAAATCGGGACGGCTTCATTTCCGATCCAAGGCCGGACGTGAAAAACAAGCCCTGCATGAGCAGTTGCAAGCCGTGATGCCGTCGGAGGCCCTGCCCGTTGGCGACGGGGCCTCCAACGCGCGATCACGGCTCAGACCGCGGAAATCACTGTTTGCCGGCCATGTAGTCCGGCAGCCAGCTTTCAAACCCGTGCTGCAGCGCTTTGATGTGAACCGCGCGCTCGCCGGCGATGGCGACTTCATGGCCACCGGTGATGCCGATCTGGACGCAGGGCACCTCGACCGCCCGGAGCTTCGTGAACACGCTGAGCAGGTCCTTCTCGTGCACCGTCACGATGTAGCGCGCCTGATCTTCGCCGAACCACCACGCCTGCGGCACGATGGACTCTTCCGCCGCATCTAGCTTTGCGCCGATGCCGCTCGCCATTGCCATCTCGGCCAATGCCACCAGCAGGCCGCCGTCAGAGACGTCGTGCACCGCCGTCGCCGTGCCCGCGTGGATCATGCCGCGCACCACATCGCCGTTGCGCTTTTCCGCTGCGAGATCGACCGGCGGCGGTGCGCCCTCCTCGCGGCCGCAGATATCGCGCAGGTAAACCGACTGACCGAGCCAGCCCTTAGTCTCGCCGATCAACAGAATGCATTCGCCTTCCGCCTTGAAGGCGAGTGAGGCGGACTTCGTGAAATCGTCAAGCAGCCCAACGCCGCCAATGGAGGGCGTCGGCAGAATGCCGCGGCCGTTGGTCTCGTTGTAGAGCGAGACGTTGCCGGACACGACGGGGAAATCCAGCGCGGTGCAGGCTTCTGCGATGCCTTTGAGGCAGCCGACGAACTGGCCCATGATCTCCGGGCGTTCGGGATTGCCGAAATTGAGGTTGTCGGTGATGGCGAGCGGCCGGCCGCCGACCGCCGTGATGTTGCGCCAGGCTTCTACCACCGCCTGCTTGCCACCTTGATATGGATCGGCTTCGCAATAGCGCGGCGTCACATCCACCGTCAGCGCGAGGCCCTTCGGCCCGTCCTGCACACGCACCACGGCCGCATCGCCGCCCGGGCGCTGCACAGTGTTGCCGCCGATGACGTGATCATACTGCTCCCACACCCAGCGCTTTGAGCACAGCTCCGGCGTCGCGATCAGTTTTTCCAGTGCGTCCGCCAGCGGCATCGGCGCGGCGACATCGCGCGCATGGACAACAGGCAGTTGCGGCGACGGCACATGCGGCCGGTCATAGAGCGGCGCTTCCGATTCCAGTTCCTTGATCGGCAGGTCGGCCATGACATCGCCGCCGTGCTTGACGACGAAGCGCTGCGACGGCGTCGTATAACCGACGATGGCGAAGTCTAGTCCCCACTTCCGGAAGATCGCTTCGGCCTGCTTTTCCTTCTCAGGTCTAAGCACCATCAGCATGCGCTCTTGGCTTTCCGAGAGCATCATCTCGTAAGCGCTCATGCCCTGCTCGCGCGTCGGCACCGTGTCCAGATCGAGATCGACGCCGAGGTCGCCCTTGGCGCCCATCTCGACCGCTGAACACGTCAAGCCGGCCGCACCCATGTCCTGAATCGCGATCACGCAATCGGCTTCCATGATCTCGAGGCAGGCTTCCAGCAGCAGCTTTTCGGCGAAGGGATCGCCGACCTGCACGGTCGGGCGCTTCTCCGCTGAGTCGTCATCGAATTCGGCCGAGGCCATGGTGGCGCCGTGAATGCCGTCGCGCCCGGTCTTGGAGCCGAGATAAACGATCGGCATGTTGACGCCTGACGCCGCCGCGTAAAAAATCTTGTCGGCGTCGGCGAGGCCCACCGCCATGGCATTGACCAGAATGTTGCCGTCGTAGCGCGTATGGAAACGCACCTGCCCGCCGACGGTCGGCACGCCAAAGGAATTGCCATAGCCGCCGACGCCGGCCACCACGCCGCCGACGAGGTGGCGCGTTTTGGGATGCGACGGATCGCCAAAGCTCAATGCATTGAGACACGCAATGGGCCGCGCACCCATGGTGAAGACGTCGCGCAAAATGCCGCCGACGCCGGTGCTCGCGCCCTGATACGGTTCGATGTAGCTCGGGTGGTTGTGGCTCTCCATCTTGAAGACCACCGCCTGCCCGTCGCCGATGTCGATGACGCCGGCATTCTCGCCTGGGCCTTGAATGACCCACGGCGCCTTGGTCGGAAGTCCGCGCAGGTGGATGCGCGAGGACTTGTAGGAACAATGCTCGTTCCACATCGCCGAGAAGATGCCGAGCTCGGTGAAGCTCGGCACCCGCCCGATCAATTTCAGGATGCGCTCGTACTCGTCCGGCTTGAGGCCGTGCGACGCGACGAGTTCGGGAGTGATCTTGGGTTCGTTGCGGCTCATGGGTCCTGACGCGATTTCCGCCTCTTATTAGGGAGATCGGGCGCGCGGGAAAAGGCCTTTTATGGGCCGATTCCGCGCTGTCCTTGGATTATCCGCTACCCGCGATTTGCACCGGACGGATGGATCGGATTTAAGACGCGGAAACGCCATTCCAAGGAGTCCTGATCCCGTGAATATCATGCCGCCCAATCCCCCACGCATCCGGCCCGACACGCTGGTGGCCACCGAAGGCGAGTTCGCGGGATGGACCACCTGGAGCCGGGATTCCTTCGAATCCAACAACGGGCCGTTCTGGCATCGGATCGAGGCCGACGGCAGCGTCCGCTGCGCGTTCCGGGTGGAGCAAAAGCACCTCAACGGCATGCGCAACGTCCACGGCGGCTGCTTCATGACGTTTGCGGACTACTGCCTGTTCGCCATGGCCTCGCGCGAACTGCAGGGGCCCGGCGTCACCGTCTCCTTCGGCTGCGAATTCCTCGACGCCGCCCGGGAAGGCGACCTCATCGAGGCCACGGGTGAAATCACCCGCGCCGGCGGCTCGCTGATCTTCCTGCGCGGCGTATTGACCTGCGGCGAACGAAAGCTGTTCACGTTTTCCGGCACGATCAAGCGGGTGAAGCGGAAGACAGCAGTTTGAAGCCGTCACGCTGAGGATCCGCAAAGCGGCGTCTCGAAGAGCGACGGTAATCCTTCGAGGCTCGCGACCAAGGTCGCTCGCGCCTCCAGCGACAACGGCAAGCCGTTGCGCGGGGATGACGCCGTCTCGCCACTCAAGCCGCGCGCTCCAGATGCGCGACAAGGCCCGCGAACAGGCCGCGGCCGTCGGTGCAGCCCATAATGTCTTCGACGTGATTTTCCGGATGCGGCATCATGCCGAGCACATTGCCGCGTTCGTTGACAATACCGGCGATCGACTGCGCCGCGCCGTTGATGTTGTGCGTGTCGCCGATTTCGCCGGACGCCGAGCAGTAGCGATAGAGCACGCGGCCGTCGCCTTCGAGCCGGCGGATGGTCTCCTCATCCGCGGCGTAGTTGCCCTCGCCGTGCGCGACCGGCACGCGGATCACCTGTCCCGCGTTGTAGCCGCGCGTGAACGGCGTATCGGAG
>JAFEFK010000678.1 GCA_018240625.1 Pseudomonadota bacterium | reverse complement strand
GTCGCGCAGGACCTCGCCGATTTCGGATACGTCATGGAAGACGGACGCATCGTACTGGAAGGTAACGCGGCCGACCTTCGCGCCAACGAGGACATCCGCGAATTCTATCTCGGCCTCAACCTCGAAGGCGTGCGCAAGAGCTATCGGAACATCAAGCACTATCGGCGCCGCAAGCGATGGCTCGGATAATTGAGGCGCAGAAAGCGTTTCAGCGGCCGATGAACGACGGCTTGCGCTTTTGCTCGAATGCGGCAAGTCCCTCTTTCATATCGTGGCTATGGGCGTGGACTTCGCTTGCGAGCAATTCGAGCCTGAGAGCAACCTCCTTTGGTTGTTCGAGACCGTCGGCGACCAGCGCCTTCATGCGGCGGAGCACCAGCGAGCTCTTGGACCCGAGCTTGGCGGCCAAGCGCTCGACCGCCGCCGTCAGTTCGGCGTCATCGACGACCTCGTTGACGAGACCGCAGGCAACCAGATCGTCGGCGGGCACGAAATCGCCAGTAAACAGCAGATATTTCGCACGGGTCGGACCGATTTTTCGAGGCAGCCGCACCGAACTGCCGCCGCCCGGCAGCAGACCGAAATTGGCATGCGCGTCACCAAGCTTCGCTGACCGCGCTGCGATAACCAGATCGCAGCACAGCACCAACTCCAGGCCGCCCGCTAGGGCCAACCCATTGACTGCGGCGATGACCGGCCGCGGACAGGTCTCCAGTCGTGCCATCATGTCGAGGACGGCGTCGAGGAACCGCGTCGCGGCGGGTGCATCGCCCTGCGTCGCGCTATTGACGTATTTCAAATCGGCTCCGGCGCAAAAGGCACGCCCGGTGCCCATCAGCACCACGGCCTTGATCGCCGGATCATCGGCATGCGTTAGAGCGGCGGTAATTCCCGCCACCATGTCGGGCGTAATCGCGTTGAGCGCCGTCGGCCGATTGAGCGTGATCCATACCGCATCGGCACGAACTTCGACCAGAACGCTTTGCTCCGGCTTGATCTTTTCAGACGTCGTCACTGTTCTCACCTCGACAACAAGTATTTGACTTTTGGGTCAATTAATAATTTAGTCAGTAAAATTATAGACCAACGAATAAAATCTGCAAGCTTAGGCTCTGCATATCCGGGGAAGAGACATCGTCATGTTGCAGCTCGAGGGTATTCGTATTGTCAGCCTGGCTGAGCAATATCCCGGGCCCTACGCGACGCTTCTGATGGCCGATCTTGGGGCCGACGTCATCCTCGTCGAGCGTCCGGGCATCGGAGATCCCGCGCGGCAGTTTCCGGCGTTCCACGCCGCGCTCAATCGCAACAAGCGCTCGGTGGCGCTCGATCTCAAGGCGGACGGCGACAAGCAGCGGTTCCGGGATCTCGTCGCTTCTGCCGACGTCCTGCTGGAAGGGTTTCGGCCCGGCACCATGCAGCGGCTGGGGCTGGGTTATGAGGCGATGGCCTCGATCAATCCCCGTTTGGTCTATGCGTCGATCTCCGGCTTCGGACAGACCGGCCCCTACCGCGACCGACCCGCCCATGATCTCTCCTACCAGGCTCTCGCCGGATTCCTGCACGCCCAGGCCGCAACGCGTTCGACGCAGCTTCCGAGCGATATCGCGGTTGGCGACCTTTCATCGGGGATGTTTGCGGCGCTCGGCGTGCTTGCGGCGCTGCTGGCGCGCGCGCGCATGGGAAAGGGGGCGTATATCGACGTGTCGATGACCGACGGGCTGGTATCGTGGATGTCGGTCATGGTTGGCCCGGCGATGAACGGCGAGCCGCTCGCCGACATCGCGGCAGAGCCCGCTTATGGTCTGTTCGAATGCCAGGACGGCAAGCTGCTGTCGCTGTCGATCGCGCATGAGGACTGGTTCTGGCGGCCGCTTTGCACGCTGATCGGCATGGAGGACGTAGCTGATCTGAAACGCGCGCAACGAACCCGACGGGAAGTCGAACTGGTTGCGCGCATCGGCAAGGCCATCGCCGCCGCGCCACGCGGCCAATGGGCCGACAAGCTTGACGCCGCGGGAATCCCCTGGGGTCCCGTCAGCGCAATTGACGAAGTCGCGGCCGACCCGCACTTCATCGAACGGGGGCTGTTCGGCGAGGTGGCCGACAGCGATGGCAGGCGTCGCCGCTATGTCGCGCAACCCTTGATTATTGACGGCCACCATCCGGGACCGACGCGGGGCGTGCCTGGCCTCGGCGAACACACGGAGGAAGTGCTGTCCGAACTGTCGCTAAGGGCACAGAATATAACCTGAGAATGGGAGCCGCCGCCATGGAAGACGTATACGTCGTGGGCGTGGGCATGACGCCGTTTGGCCGCATGCTCGACAAGGACATCAAGACGATGACGAAGGAGGCGGTCAACGCAGCGCTCGCGGATGCCGGCCTCGCGACCACGGCATTGGAAGCCGCCTACTTCGCCAACGCGTCGCAAGGACACATGGAAAAGCAGCACATGGTGCGCGGTCAGATCGCGTTGCGGTCGATGGGGATCGGGCAGATCCCGGTCGTCAACATCGAGAACGCGTGCGCGAGCGGCAGCTCGGCGCTGAACCTGGCCGTCACCTTCCTGAAAGCAGGCGACGGAGACGTCGCGCTTGCGGTTGGTGCCGAGAAGATGTTCTCGAGGGATCGCGAGCTTATGTTCGGGTCATTCGACAGCGCCTGGGACATCAGCCGCAAGGACGAAATCGGCGAGCGGCTCATGAAGCTTGGCGAAGGCATCGATCCGCCGCCCGGCACAACGTCCGACAAGCCCTACAGCGTATTCATGGATGTTTATGCGGCGTTCTCCCGCTTTCACATGGCGCGTTTCGGAACGACGCAGCGCCAGATCGCCGCAGTCGCGGCGAAGAATCACCGACACTCCGTTGAAAATCCGCTGTCACAGTTTCGTACGCCCTATTCCATTGACGAGGTGCTGAGCGCGCCGCCGATCACTTATCCGTTGACGCTGCCGATGTGTTCGCCGGTATCGGACGGCGCCGCGGCGGTTGTGGTGACAACTGCAGCGGGACTGAAGCGCTATGGCATCGATCGGTCGCGCGCGATCCGGGTGCTGGCATCCGTGGTCCAGACCGGCAGCGACCGTGACCCTTCGGACGTCGAAAACCATTGCACCGCACGCGCCGCCAGGCGCGCTTACGAAAAGGCGGGCGTCGGTCCGGGCGATATCTCAGTTGCCGAAGTGCATGATGCCACCGCCATGGGCGAGATCATCCAGATCGAAAATCTCGGCCTGTGCGCCTTTGGCGACGGCGGCGCCATCAGCGAACGCGGCGAAACCGCCATCGGCGGGCGCGTCCCGGTCAATCCGTCGGGAGGGCTGGAGTCGAAGGGGCATCCGGTCGGCGCCACCGGCCTCGCGCAGGTCCACGAACTTGTCGCGCAACTGCGTCATGAGGCCGGGGCCCGCCAGGTCGACGGCGCGCGGATCGCGATCGCCGAAAATGGCGGCGGACTGCACGGTATCGAAGAAGCGGTGGCGTGCGTGACCATCCTGAGCAAATAGAAGACAACGAGGATATTTCATGGAGCTTCATGGCAAGATTGCCGTAGTGACGGGTGCCGCTTCTGGACTGGGGCTTGCGACCTGCAAGGTGCTCGCCGCGGCCGGCGTGCGTATCGCCGGTTTCGATCGCGACGAGAAAAAATTGCAGGCACTAAAGTCGAACCTCGGCGATGCGTGCCTGGCGCGCGTCGTCGATGTCGCCGAAGAGAGCAGCGTGAAAGACGGGATCGCGGCGGTCGTCGCCGCGTTCGGCGGCGTTCATGTCGCAGTGAATTGCGCGGGGGTCGCCGATGCCGCCAAGACCGTATCAAAAGGCGAGCCGTTCCCGATCGCGACGTGGAACAAGGTGATCGCGATCAACCTGACCGGTACCTTCAATGTCATCAGATTCGCTGCGCTCGCGATGACCAGGAACACCCCTGACGCCGAGGGTGGCGAGCGCGGCGTCATCGTCAACACGGCATCGGGCGCTGCATCCCAAGGGCAGGTCGGTCAAGCGGCCTACAGCGCCAGCAAGGCGGGCGTAATCGGCCTGACGCTTCCAGTTGCCCGCGACTTGGCGCCACACGGTATCCGCATAGTCTCGATCGCGCCGGGGCTGTTCGATACCGCAATGGTCGCAGGCATTCCGGACAATGTCTCTCAGTCGATCGTCGAT
>JAFEFK010000677.1 GCA_018240625.1 Pseudomonadota bacterium | reverse complement strand
GCTGCCGTGTCAACTTTGGCTCCAGCTTTCGCTTCAGCCTTCGCAGATGCCACGCCGCCGCTGCTCGCCGCCGCCTTGACGTCCTCGCCATCACCGGCCAGCACCGCGATCACGTTGTTGACCGGCACGTCCTGCGTACCCTCGGGCACCAGAATTTTCGCGATGGTGCCCTCGTCCACGGCCTCGACTTCCATGGTCGCCTTGTCGGTCTCGATCTCGGCGATGATGTCGCCGGACTTGACCTTGTCGCCCTCTTTCTTGAGCCATTTTGCGAGATTGCCCTTTTCCATCGTCGGCGACAGCGCGGGCATCAGGATGTTGATTGGCATTGTCAGTGACCTTGTTGCGACCGCGGCGCGGTGGTTCCGGTGTCGGTCGGACGCGCGATTTCGGCTTCAAACATATCGACGATGCGCGTCAGCGCCTCGTCTTCGGAATAGTCGCTCTCGCGCGCATAGGCGCGGGCAGCATGTCGCGCGATATCGACCAGCAGCATGCCCCACATGTCCGGCTCCTCGAATGCGCGCGTGAACGCAATCGACAATCCGCCATCCAGAACAAACGCGCGCAACACTTCCGTCGCGTCGTCGCGCCCGGCGACGTCAGGCGGAAGCGGTTGCTCTTTCGGATTGCCCATCAAATTCACCGATAGCAAACGGCCTTGGCCGCTTCGACGACTTCGGCGACCGACGGCAGCGCCAGCTTTTCGAGATTGGCGGCGTACGGCATCGGCACGTCCTTGCCCGACACGCGCGTCACCGGCGCGTCGAGGTAATCGAACGCATGCTCCATGATGCGCGCCGCGATCTCGGCGCCGACGCCGGACTGCTGCCAGCCCTCCTCCACCGTCACCGCGCGGCCGGTCTTCTGCACCGATGCGACGATGGTTTCGGTATCCATCGGACGGATCGTGCGCAGATCGATCACCTCGGCCTCGATGCCTTCTTTCGCGAGTTCATCGGCAGCCTTCAGCGCATATGTCATGCCGTTCGACCACGAGATCAGCGTGACATGGCTGCCCGCCCGCGCGATCCGCGCCTTGCCGATCGGGATGACGTAATCAGGCAGCTTCGGCACCGGGCCGGTGTGCCCATAGAGAATTTCGTTTTCGAGAAAGATTACCGGATTGGGATCGCGGATCGCGGCCTTGAGAAGACCCTTGTAGTCGGCGGCCGAATACGGCGCGACTACCTTGAGGCCGGGGATCTGCGAATACCACGCCGAATAGTCCTGGCTGTGCTGGGCCGCGACGCGTGCCGCGGCGCCGTTCGGGCCGCGGAACACGATGGAGCAGCCCATCTGGCCGCCGGACATGTACAGCGTTTTCGCGGCGGAGTTGATGATCTGGTCGATCGCCTGCATCGCGAAGTTGAAGGTCATGAATTCGACGATCGGCTTCAGGCCCGCCATCGCCGCGCCGACGCCGACGCCGGCGAAACCATGCTCGGTGATCGGGGTGTCGATCACACGCCGCGCTCCGAATTCTTCCAGAAGTCCCTGCGAGACCTTGTAGGCACCCTGATATTCCGCGACCTCCTCGCCCATCAGGAAGATGTCGCCGTCGCGGCGCATTTCCTCGGCCATGGCATCGCGCAGCGCCTCGCGAACGGTCATGGTCACCATCTCGGTGCCGGCGGGCACTTCCGGATCAGCCGGTGTCACCGCCTGCGGCGCGGCCGGGGCCTTGCTAGCGATCTCGCCGCCCGCGCTGCCTGCTCCCTCTCCCCTCTGGGGAGAGGGTTGGGGTGAGG
>JAFEFK010000676.1 GCA_018240625.1 Pseudomonadota bacterium | reverse complement strand
GGGGGCGCTGTTCAGACTCCCCCCACCCCCGACCCCTCCCCGCCGTTCGCTACGCTCACAGGGGGAGGGGAGCAGAAAGGCCCCTTAGATGACTCGCGCCGCTTTCACCTTCGTCCTCGCCCTCCTTGGCCTCCTCCTGATCGAGCAGGGCGCCTACATCCACGCCAAGGCGCTGGTGGCGCAAGTGTTGCTCGAGCGCGCGTTCGATGAGTCGATCGCAACAGGACGTATCGTCAAGCCGTGGTCATGGGCCGATACCTGGCCGGTCGCGCGCATCGAGGTAAAGCGGCTCAATGCCAGCGCGATCGTGCTGGCGGGCAGCAGCGGTCAGGCGCTCGCCTTCGGGCCCGGCCATGTCGAGTTGACGCCGGATGCCGGCGAGCGCGGCGTCGCGGTTTACGCGGCGCATCGCGACACCCATTTCAGCTTCCTGCGCGACGTGAAACCCGGCGACGACATCGCGGTGACGCGGCGTGACGGGCACACGTTTCATTACCGCGCCGATAACAGCGCTGTAGTCCGTTACGACGCCTCGGGCATCGATCCGCTCGCCAATGGTCATGCGCTGGCGCTGACTACCTGCTGGCCGTTCGATGCCGTCACATCAGGGCCGCTGCGCTATGTTGTGCACGCCACGATGGTGGGAGGAAGCGAGAATAGAGCAGGATGAGATGAGGTGCGATCAATCACTATCCACGTCATTGCGAGGAACTCATGGGCGACGCGAAGCGTCGTCCCGACAGCGCGAAGCAATCCGGTCTTTCTTGCTTCTGGATTGCTTCGCTTCGCTCGCAATGACGGCGTGAGGTTGTTCGGCAACGCCGCTAGAACCTCCCGATCGCGCTGAGGCGGAAGGTGCGCGGCGCGCCCGGCGAGATGTTGTTGTTGCCGTCCGCCGAGGCCCAGTAGCCTTTGTTGAAGATGTTCTCGACGTTGAGCTGCAGCTTCCAGGTCTGGCTCACCTGTGCAGCGACCCCCGCATCGACGCGGACGAAACCCGGCAGCCGTACGGTGTCGTCCGACGACGCGTAAGAGTCCGAGAAGTAGACGATGCCGAGCGAGCCCGACCAGATCGGGTTGAACTGATATTTATTCCAGAGCGAGACCTGGTTGTAGGGTACGAGCTGGACGCGATTGCCGGCCACAATAGTCGCCGACGTGTTGCTGGTCACGCGCGCGTCGGTATAGGCATAGCCGAGCGAGGACTGCCATTCCGGCGTGATGTAGCCGGTCAGCGCGGTCTCGAAGCCGCGGATGCGGTTCTTGCCCGACAGGATGAAAAAGCCGGGATTGTTGGGATCGGCCAGCGGCACGTTGGTGCGATCGAGTTGATAGGCTGCGGCGGTGAATTGCAGCTTTGGCTGGATGTTCCACTTCACGCCGATTTCCTTGTTCTCGAACTTCTGCGGATCGAGAATCAGGGTGCCGTCGGTCAGTGCGCTGAACTGATCGCCGGAGGCCGGCAAATAAGATACGCTGTAGGCGCCGTAGACGGAGAGGCTGTCCATGGGCTTCACGATCACGGCGGCCTGCGGCGAGACTTTGTTGTCAACACGGGCCCGTCCGATGCCGGTGTTCATGTCCACCGCCGACATATCGAAACGATCGAAGCGCGCGCCT
>JAFEFK010000675.1 GCA_018240625.1 Pseudomonadota bacterium | reverse complement strand
GTTTGGCTCTGTCAGCGGTGAAAAGCCCGCATGCTGTCCCTCACCGAGATCTCGATCCGCATCGCCGGACGATTGCTGATCGACCACGGCTCCGCGCAGATCGTTCCTGGCGCGCGCGTCGGTTTTGTCGGCCGTAACGGTGTCGGGAAGTCGACGCTATTCCAGGCGATCCGCGGCGAACTACCGACGGAAACAGGGACCATATCCGTTCCACCGCGCTGGCGCGTCGGCAGCCTCGCACAAGAGGCGCCCGACGGCCCCGAGAGCCTGATTGCGGTCGTGCTCAAGGCCGACCTCGAACGTCATGCGCTGCTGCAGGAAGCCGACACCGCCAGCGATCCGCACCGGATCGCGGAAATTCAGACCCGCCTGGTCGATATCGATGCCCACTCCGCACCGGCGCGTGCAGCATCGATTCTCAGCGGTCTGGGATTTTCGACAGCGGATCAGGCCCGCTCGTGTTCGGAATTTTCTGGCGGCTGGCGCATGCGCGTTGCGCTTGCCGCAACTCTCTTTGCCGCTCCCGACTTGCTGCTGCTGGATGAGCCGACTAACTATCTCGATCTCGAAGGTACCCTCTGGCTGGAAGATCATCTCGCAAACTATCCGCGCACCGTTATCGTCATCAGCCATGACCGCGACTTGCTGGACACGTCCGTCGACCAGATCCTGCATCTCGATCGTGGCAAGCTGACGCTATACAAAGGCACCTATTCCTCCTTTGAGGAACAGCGCGCGACGCGCGAGATGCTCGACGCCAAACACGCGAAGCGTCAGATGGATGAACGCAAGCGATTGCAGGCCTTCGTCGATCGCTTCAAGGCCAAAGCGTCCAAGGCCAAACAGGCGCAATCGCGCGTCAAGATGCTCGAGAGGATGAAGCCGATCACGGCGCTCGTCACGCAGGATGTGCGCGAGATTTCATTTCCGAATCCCGAAAAATTGCTGTCGCCGCCAATCATCGCTGTCGATGATGTCTCCGTCGGCTACGATTCTGCAAAGCCGGTTCTCAATCACGTGACGCTGCGCATCGACGACGACGACCGCATCGCGCTGCTCGGCTCCAACGGCAACGGCAAATCGACACTGGTAAAATTGCTTGCCGGCAAGCTGCCGCCGTTCTCCGGCAAGGTTGTGCGCGCCGATAAACTGTCGGTGGGGTATTTCGCCCAACACCAGACCGATGAACTCGATCTCGAAGGCTCGGCCTACGATCATCTGCGCCGGCTGATGCCGAACGACACCGAAACCAAGGTACGCGCGCGTACCGGCGCGATCGGATTTTCCGGCAAAGCCGGCGATACGAAGGTAAGTTCGCTGTCCGGCGGCGAAAAGGCACGCCTGTTGCTGGGGCTGGCGACGTTCTATGGCCCGAACATGATTATTTTGGACGAGCCGACCAACCATCTCGACATCGACAGCCGCGCAGCGCTGGCGGAGGCTATCAACGACTTTCCCGGCGCGATCATCATGGTCTCGCACGATCGTTACCTGATCGAATCCTGCGCCGATCGTTTGTGGGTGGTAGCAAACCGCACCGTGACACCTTACGACGGCGACCTCGACGATTATCGCCGCTCGGTACTAACCGCCCGTGGCATGCGCACAAGCGCGCGCGACCGCGGATCCAGTGAACGAGATAACGGCCGCGACAAACCTCAGCGCGGCAGGACTGAAAAGCGTGTACCGATCAAACAAAAGATCGCGAACGCCGAAGCCGAGATCGAACGGATCAACGGTATCATTGCTAAAATCGACGTCGCACTCGCGTTGCCAGATTTGTTCAAGCGCGACCCCAAACAGGCCGCGCAGCTTGGCAAAGCGCGCGCCAGTGCGGCAACGGCTTTGCAGCGTGCTGAAGACGAATGGTTGTCCGCGAGTTCGTCCTTCGATGAAGCAAACGGCTGACCGGGGAGTTACGTCGCTGCGCGCTTCTTGTGGGTTTTTTGCTTCTTGACCGGCTTCGGCGGAGCAACGGGCTCAGGCGCCCGCTCGATTGAGGACAGGCGTCCCGCCGTAAACGTGTAGATGCCGGCGCGAGGCCCCTTCAGGAACGTCAAGACTGCAAGGCGGTCGCCGCGCGGATCGTTAGAAAGGCTGACATTGTCCGGCGCGCCGATGCCGCGGGTCACATCGCATTCGGTGTGACCCAATGCCACGGTGCCTGTTACGGGCGCGGCGGACGGCGGGGCTGTCGGATCGGCCGTGGCGCCATCGGACAATGCGTTGGAGTCTCCGCCAATCGGCGGCGCCATACCCGGACAAAGTCCGTCCGCACTGATGAGGTCATCCGGGGTCACAGGCTTGTTAGGCGTCAAAGGCGGCGTCTCAATCGAAACATTCTTGATGAACAGCCTGCCCGACCGCGAGAACCACTCCGAATCCTTGGACAGCAAATCCGACGAAAGCATATCGGATGCGCTGCCGCAGCCCGACATGATCGGCGCAATCAAAAGCAGCAACATCAATGCTTTTCGATGAGGTTGTCTCACGACGAATTCTGTTCCCGGCTGATCGTAAGGCCCTGTCCCAACACCAATTTGCGGCACGACCATGGCTAACCGCGAGATTGGACCAGAAAGCCCCAAATATCATTAATCGCGGGATATCGCTATTGCCGCCGCTGCCAACGCCCTCTCTCGTCCGCCTGCCAATAAGTCGCCTCAAACCCTTTGGACTTGCATTCGGTCCAGGCAGTTCTGGCGACATCTAGCGCAGCTTCGTCGTCTCCGTTGAAAACAAACACGAGCCGCTCGTAGCGCTCGGGATCTTTCGGCAATGCGGCATTGTCGATCAGAAATCTGACAGTCGCCCGGTTGGGGTTGGCGTCATCGATCGTCAACACGATCGGTTGCTCGCTCGCGTCTTCGATCCGCCATGTCGCGTGCGGCAGGAACGAATCGTCGCGGTAAGTCCATAAATGCGCGTCGAGCGCATCGGCCCGTTCTTCCGAGGTGGTATGCACGACCGCGCGCCAACCGCGCTCGAACGTCTTTTCGAGCAGCGGCGGCAGAACGTTTTCAAGCGACATATTCTGCAGATGATAGAATAAAACTTCCGTCATCGCCGGGCTTCGTAATGCTCCGCAACCAAACGCTCGAGCAGACGGACTCCAAATCCTGAACCCCAGCTCTGGTTGATATCTGTTTTTGGGGCGCCCATCGCCGTTCCGGCGATGTCCAGGTGCGCCCAAGGCGTATCGTCGACAAACCGTTGCAGGAACTGCGCCGCGGTGATCGAACCGCCGTGACGGCCACCGGTATTTTTCATGTCGGCGAACTGTGAATCGATCTGCTTGTCGTATTCGGGTCCAAGCGGCATGCGCCACACGCGCTCGCCGGTCTCCACGCCGACCTTGGTCAGCCGCTCCGACAACTGATCATTGTTGGAGAACAGACCGGCGTGTTCGACGCCGAGCGCAACCATGATCGCGCCGGTCAGCGTCGCCAGATCGACCATGAATTTCGGCTTGTATTTC
>JAFEFK010000674.1 GCA_018240625.1 Pseudomonadota bacterium | reverse complement strand
GACATTCGTCATGTGACGAATGTCAGGCCGATCCCGGCCGATGCTCTTACCCGAAGGAGAAATCTATGGCTGTCGACGGCACCTGGAATATCACCATGTCCACCCCGATGGGCGAGCGTAACGCGACGCTCACGGTTGCGAGTTCCGGCGGCACGCTGACGGGCACACAAGGCGCCGACGGCAATTCAGGCGAGATCTTTGACGGCACCGTCAACGGCGACGACGTCGCATGGAAGATCTCGATCACCAACCCGATGCCGCTGACGCTCACCTTCACCGGCAAGGTCGCAGGCGACGCCATATCAGGCGAAATGGGCATCGGCCCGATGGGCTCGTTTCCGTTCAAGGGCACGCGGGCGTAAGACTATCTTTTCCCTCGCCCCGCGCTTTCGGGGATATGGCTGGGGTGAAGGGCTCTTTGCGTGGCCATGCGCGGCTTGCCGTCGTCCGCGCACATGAGGTCGCCGCATGTCCAGCAATGACACGGATGCCGCGCGGCATGGCAAGGTCTCGCCTCACCTCTTGCCAGACGCGGCGCGACCGGCTTGATTGTCGCGCATTGGGAGATCACGACACCATGAATTTTCGCTTCTGGCTGATCGCCAGCCTTTTCCTCACCGCCGCCTGTTCGATCGCGCCCTCGCCGGCGCGCGCCGACCGCTGCGACGATCTCGCGGGCCAACTCAAGAGCCAGATCGACGGCTTGAGCGTCGGCAAAACCGCCGCGAACACGATCTACCTGTCGCATCCCGCGGCCAAGCAACTGATGCTGGGCTGCCCGAACCGCAAGTTCACCTTCGAACTCATCGCAGGCGCCGACAGCCGCAAGCCCAAACCCGCCTTCGCCGATCTGGTGGCGCGGGCTTCGGCCATCATCTTCACGATTCCAAAGGCCGATACGCTGAAAGGCGTCAACCGCTGCCTCAAGCGCATGGGCATCCTGCACGGCAACGACGTGCGCACACGCTACCGGCGGCTGAACATGCATTGCACCCGCACCAAGACCACAGCGGCCATTTCGGTGTCGCGCGGCAACGACGAATGACGAACCTGTGACTCCGGACACACCAGAAGAGGCTGCAATGCTCACACATCCCCCGCTGACACGCCGATCGTTCACAGCTTCGCTGACCGCGTTCGCAGGCATCGCGCTCGGCCGGCCTGCTTTCGCCGCGGATTATCCGTCGCGGCCGGTGCGATTTCTGGTGCCGTATGCAGCCGGTGGCGGCACCGATCTGATTACGCGCGCGCTGACCGACATCGTTGCCCGCGCGTGGAACACCTCGGTGGTGATCGAAAACCGTCCGGGCGGCGGCACCACGATCGCCAGCATGGTAGCGCTTGGCGCAGCGCCGGATGGCTACACGCTGCTCGCGATCTCCAATGGTTTTCTGGTGTCGCCGATGATGATGCCCTCGCCGCCTTACGTCTGGGATCGCGACTTCACCGGCATCTCGCTGTTCGCGGTCAGCCCGCACATCCTCGTGGTGCATCCTTCGGTGCCAGCGAAAACCTTCGCCGAGTTCGTAACCTGGGCGAAGGCGGAAGGCGACAAAGCGACCTACGCATCGTTCGGCAACGGCGCATCGAACCAGATCGGCTTCGAGATGCTGAAGCACAAGGTCGGCATTGCCACCACGCACGTTCCCTACAAAGGCAGTGCGCCGGCCCTGAACGATCTGATCGCCGGTCACGTCAAGTGTATGCTCGGCGATCTGCAGAACGTCTCCGAGCAGCTCAAGGCCGGAACGTTGCGCGCGCTTGCGGTCGCCAACGAGACGCGGCTGCCCTCGATGCCGGACGTGCCGACGTTCGACGAACTCGGCGTCAAGGGGTTCACCTCGAAATCGCTGTTCGGCGTGGTCGCGCGCAAGGGCACGCCGCCGGAGATCATCGCGAAGTGGAGCGCAGGCTTCGCGGATGCGCTGAAGCAGCCGGCGCTCAAGCAACGGCTCGGTGGGCTCGGCGTCGAACTGGTCGGCTCGACACCGGAGCAGATGAACGCGTTCCTTGCGGCCGAGGCCGTGAAGGCCGAACAGGCGGTCAAGGAGTCCGGCGCGAAAATGGAGTGACATGCGCGCCCGCAGGGTTCGCCGATGCCGGGCTTTTTAACGAAAGCGCTCAGACATCCCACACCACGCGACCGGAAATCGCGACATGAGCCAGCCTGTACGGATCGGATTCACGAATCCTTTGCAGGATCCCGGCGACGGTCGGAGCCGCAATATCAAAGGATCGATCATGACGATTTCCAGCGTGAGCACGCCGCCGCCGGCGAGTGCGCCTGTTGTCGCGGACACCGCGCCCTCGAGCACGAAGACCAGCAGCGCGACTCCCGGCGATACCAATTCCTGGCAGCCGCCCGCAAAATCTCCGCTGCCGCCCGGACAGGGCACGCGGATCGATCAACTGGTCTGATCCGGCGCCATGCATTCTTCCCGCCGCAAGTTCGCCGCGAAGGAGCGCTAACTTCGCCGGCATGAACGATTCACGCGATCTGATCCGGCGCCTGGTTCTTCAGAATACAATCTGGATCGTCACACTCGGCGCGCTGCTGTTCGTTTCCGCGGGCACCCTGCGCTGGCCCGCCGCGTGGCTGTTCCTGCTGACGATGGGCACTCTCGGCCTAGCCGGCGGATTCTGGTTCTTGAAAACAAACCCCGGCCTGCTCGCCGAGCGGATGCGGCCGATGATGCAGAAGGACCAGCCGGCGGCCGACAAGATATTCATGGTGGTGCTGGGACCGACCGCCCTGATCTGGCTGATCGTCATGGGCCTCGACGAGCGTCATCAATGGTCCCGTATGGCCGTTGAATTTCAAATCCTCGGTTTTGTGCTGTTCCTGCTGTCGCTCGTCATCTCGTTCTGGGTGATGCAGGAGAACACGTTCGCCGCGCCGGTGGTCAAGGTCCAATCGGAGCGCGGGCATCGGGTCATCAGCACCGGCCCTTACGCTTTTGTCAGGCATCCGATGTACGGCGGCGTCATCTTCTTTTTCCTGGGCGTTTCACTGCTTCTCGGATCCTGGTGGGGCACGGCAATCACGCCAATATTCATCATCCTGTTCGCAATCCGCACCGTGATCGAGGAAAGAACCCTGATCGCCGGTTTGCCGGGCTATCCCGATTACGCTGGCCGGGTTCGCTACCGGCTTGTTCCGGGAATCTGGTAGAATGAGTACGCGGCTCGACCCAGCGTCCTGCAGGAGCATCCAATGCCTGACATGAAAACATGCACCGGTGGCTGTCACTGCGGTCAGGTACGCTTCGAGTGTACGACAGACCTCGCCATGGTGACGGCGTGCAATTGCTCGATCTGCACCAAGAAGGGGCTGCATTTCACGTTCCTGCCGCCGCACAGCTTTCAGCTCCGGGCCGGCGACGACAACCTCAGGGAGTACCTGTTCAACAAGCATGCGCTCCGGCATCAGCTCTGCATCGACTGCGGCGTCGACGTGTTCGTGCGCGGCAAAAAACCCGACGGCACCGAGGTTGTCGCGGTTAACGTGAGCTGCATCGACGGGATCGATTTGTCCAAACTCACGCTAACGCCGATCGACGGCCGGAGCTTCTAAATATCCAGCGCTTTGTAACGGCGGAAGATGCCATCCTCGTTGAAAGGAATGCGCCGCTTGCTGGCCAGATACGCCTCGATGCGAGACCGTTGCGCAATGCGATCATGCAGACCGATCAGTTGGGGGATATCACGCTCAAAACGGTTCATCCGTTTCGGGAATGCGTAGCGCAGGCCTGCCACGATTTGAAACAGCGACAAGTCGACATAGGTCAACCTGCGGCCGGTGACAAAGCTGCCGCCACGATCCGCGATCATCCGTTCGAAGTAACCGAGATATTTCGGCACACGTTCTTTCCAGAACTCTTCGGTCCGGCGTTTCGCAGGCGCGCGCTGGTCCTCGTAGTATAACGACGGTCCCAGCGGGTGATGGGTATCGTGAATTTCCAGCACGAAATCCGCGATGGTGAGTTGCAACTGATGTATCCAAAGCCGGCCTGCTTCGGCTTTCGGAGCAAGACCGTGGCGCGAGCCGAGATACAGCAGAATGTTGGCCGTCTGGCCGATCACCAGCTTACCGGCTTTCAGAAATGGCGGCGCGAACGGCGGCGTTCCCTCGGCACCGCCCATCATTCGCATCATCGCCGACATGCCGCGATCGGTTCGCGCGACATCGGCGTAGTCCGCGCCGGCTTCCTCGATAGCTAGCCGGACATATTCGCCGCGGCCCTGAATGCCCGGCCAATAGTAGAGTTCGTAGGTCATCGGAAATCCTCGGCACGAACGAACTTGCGCGGCAAGCGCGCGGCGCCATCAAACCGCAAGTCCGAGCCGAGGACCAGTCTGCAAATGAGCGGTTCCGGACGCCCTGCGCCCGGAACAACGCGCTTCTCCGGCGCGGTTTCAGTTCGCGGCGAAGCAATAAAACAGCGCGTCGCCGCCGGTGCTGCGCAGGTCATTCTGGCTGCAACCGCCATCGGGCCCGCGTGACGGATGCGAGGAATTCCATGACTTCGATTCATCGTCGTCGCGCAAACCCATCCGATCCGAATGGCCAAGCATCGCGGAACCCTGCGTGCTGCTTGTCCAGTTCTTGCAGGTCCGGTCATCCGTACCCGCGAACGCCGTGCCGTCCGGCTGCGACCCCGTCAGCATGTCGTGCCGGTTGGGCTTGTCGCCGCGGCCGTTGATCACCTCGCCTTTTTCACTCAGCGCCGTCTGCTTGGTTAGATGATTAGCGCCATGCAATTCGGCGACGTCCTTCGCGATCACGACGCCCTTGGCATTCTGCCAAGGCCCCTTGCCGATGCGATCGCGCGCGTTGACGGCCGGCTTGCCGTCCGCGGCTTGCGTGGAGAGATAAGCGCGCCAGGTTTTCGCCCCTGCGCCCGATGCCTGTGCCAGCGTTTGACAATAATTGTCGGCGCCGGCCAAACCTCCGAGATTGCCGCCATTGCCGATCCCGACGCCGGTCACGAAAAAACTCATATCGGCCACCTGCGCATGTGCAGGTTGAACCGCCGCAGTCAGCAGCAATGCGGCGGCTGTGGCAAGGCAAGTCCGCGAAATGAGCTTGTCCGTCGAAATCATCGCTTCCTCCAATTGTTGTTCGGTTTTGAGCGCAATTCCTTCAACCCGCGCCTTGCGGATTTATTCCCGGGGCAACGCGCAATCGCGGCCTTCGTTCAGCGCAATAAAAAGGCGCCACGGGGCTGCCGTGACGCCTTTTGTTCAAACAAGCACCGCAACCGGTCAGGTCTGCTGGATCGCGGACAGTTCCCACTTTCCACCGCGCAGCCGCACAAAGGTCCAGACGTCCGTGACCTCTTGCGGCTGGTCGCTGCCTTCTACCACGCGACCGCTCGCGCGCTCGATAGTCTTGTCGATCAGCGAATAGCGCAGCGCAACCGTGGCGTAGTCGGGACTGCCTTC
>JAFEFK010000673.1 GCA_018240625.1 Pseudomonadota bacterium | reverse complement strand
TATCCGCACCAGGAATTGCCAGTTGTAGGTCGACGCCCCGAGCAGATTCTTGACCGCATCGCGCGCAAACGCCTTGCGGCCGGGCGCGACGGAGTCTTCGAGATCAAGGATCAGCGCATCCGCGCCGCAGGTGTTGGCCTTGGCGAATTTACGGTCGCTATCGGCCGGAACAAACAAAAGCGAACGCAGCTTCATGCCGGCCTCCGCATCATCAGCCCGTTACGGCGGCAGAACACCACCTCTTCGTCGCGCTGGTTGAAGCCGCGATGCTCGAACGTGACGATACCCTGCGTTGGCCGCGATTTGCTGGCACGCACGGCGACCACTTTCGTCTCCGCGCGCAGCGTATCGCCAGCGAACACCGGGCGCGGAAACCGCGTATCCTCCATGCCGAGGTTGCCGACCGTGGTGCCCAGCGTGGTGTCCTGCACTGACAGGCCGATGATCAGACCCAGCGTAAAGATCGAATTCATCAGCGGTTTGCCGAATTCGGTCGATTTGGCATATTCGTGGTCGATATGCACGGCAGCCGGATTGTAGGTCAGCGACGAGAACAGAATGTTGTCCATGTCGGTGACGGTTCGCCGGATTTCGTGAACAAACGTCTGCCCGACGGAAAACTGCTCGAAATAAAGTCCGGCCATCCTTGTATCTCTCCCGAAGCGATCGGCCGTCATTGCACCCGTGCGCATCGGCCGCGCGATGCAAGCGTAGCGAGATTTTCGGACTGAGTTCAAGGCGTCAAGGCATGCGATTTTAGCGGACAGGAGCGAAGGCGAAGCATCGTCGCCGGCGCGGCCGGATTAGACGTCACGACATCCCAACCGCCGCGACACGGTATCGGCGCACTCGCGCAGCGCCGCGGCGATCGGACTGGTCCAGTTTGCATCGAAACTGCCCGAAGGGCCCATCGCCGTGATGGCAAGAACTACGGCGCCCGTGTGATCGAACACAGGTGCTGCGAAGGCATTGACGCCGGGAAGCGGATCGCCCACCGCGCGGGTCATCCTCCGGCGGCGCACCTCCGCAAGCACATTGGCCGACTTCGCCGAGCCCGGAGATCGCTTCGCGTTATAGCCGACACCCAGCCGATCGAGACCCGCATCGAGTGCTGCTTTAGCGACATTTTGCGGAAGAAAAGCCGCGAATACCCGGCCCGTCGCGGTCTCGAGCATGGCCATGACCGAGCCCACACGCATCGCGATGTGGACGGGATGGCCGGGCTCCTCGAGCCTGACGACAGTCGGTCCGTTCGTCCCCCAGACCGCCAGCGAAACAGCGTGATCGATTTTCGCGGCCAAAGCCTCGATCAGCGGCGTCGCGATACGAACGGCCGACAAGCGGCGCAGGCTGATCAATCCGAGTTGAAGCGCCAGCGCACCGAACTCGTAACGGCCGGTCGCCTCGTCCTGTTCGATCAATCCGAGACGTGAAAAACTGACGAGGTACGGATGCGCCTTGGCCGGCGCCATGCCCGCTTCACGCGCCAGATCGCGCAGCATCATCGGCTCGCCGGATTTGGCGAGCGCATGCAGCAGCGCGCCACCGACCTCGATGGACTGAATTCCTCTGCTCTTCTTGGTCATGACGAGGCGTGACGCCCGGCAATGTAGCCGAAGGTCAGTGCCGGGCCGAGCGTGATGCCGGCCCCGGGATAGTTGCCGCCCATGATGCTCGCCATATCGTTGCCCGCCGCATAAAGTCCCTCGATCACCTTGCCGTCTTTATCGAGGGCGCGCGCGTTTTCGTCCGTCCGGATCCCGGCATAGGTACCGAGATCGCCGATTACCATCTTGATCGCGTAAAACGGGCCATGATCCAACGGCGCGACGCAGGGATTGGGACCGTGCAGGGCATCGCCCTGAAACCGATTGTAGGCGCGCGATCCCTTGCCAAACGCAGGATCGAGCCCGCTCGCAGCCGCCGCGTTGAATTCGGCAATCGTGCCTTGCAGACTCGAGGGATCGATACCTGCGCGCTGGGCCAGCGCGGCAACTGTCTCGCCCTTGATCAGATAGCCCGACCGCAGATGATGCCCCAGCGGCATCGGAAACG
>JAFEFK010000672.1 GCA_018240625.1 Pseudomonadota bacterium | reverse complement strand
GCAAGATGTACGTCTGCAATAACGGCGGCTTCGGCTGGGTGAAAACGGGGCACGGCGTGATGCCGGGTGCGCCGGCGCCGCATGAATATATCGGCGGCTCGATTCAGCGCGTCGATCTTGCGAGCGGCAAGGTCGAGACCGTCGTCGACACATGCGGCGAGCATCCGTTGAAGGGGCCGAACGATCTGGTGTTCGACCGCGACGGCGGGCTGTGGTTCACCGATCTCGGCAAGCGCCGCGCACGCGACATGGATGTCGGCGCGGTCTACTATATTCAGCCCGGCGGCAAGGGTATTGTCGAGGCGGTGTTCGGGATGTTGCCGGCCAACGGCATCGGTCTCTCGCCGGACGAAAAGACCGTCTATGTCGCGGAGACGCCGACAGCGCGGTTATGGGCGTACGATCTCGCGGCGCGCGGCGAGGTGAAGCCGGGCGATGTGATCTATCGTGGCGAGCGCGGCAAGCCGATCTGCGGCCTCGGCGGCTACCAGATGTTCGACTCGCTCGCGGTGGAGGCGTCGGGCAACGTCTGTGTCGCCACGCTGATCTCCGGATGCATCTCCGTCATCGCACCCGACGGCAAGGTCGTGGAGCAGGTGCCGACCGGCGACCGCGTCACGACGAACATTGCCTTCGGCGGGCCTGATCTGAAGACCGCCTACATCACGCTCTCGGGCAAGGGCGAACTGATTGCGATGGACTGGCCGCGGCCAGGCCTGCCGCTGAACTTTTTGAACAGGTGAGAAGTGAAACGGCCTTCGTCGTCCCCGCGGACGCGGGGACCCATCACCAGGCTGTGCATTGATGTGGGAAGGTGTTTAACGTAGCGCCAAAATGTGAGTCCGCACGGTATGGGTCCCCGCGTCCGCGGGGACGACGCATGGAGAGGACGATTGCTCGGCGCTCCTTGCAAAGATGACGTTAGATTGGAGTACACAATGCCCTGGCTGCAACCCGTAACCCTCGAAGGACCTCATGCGCGGCTCGAGCCGCTGTCGCACGATCACCGCGATGCGCTCGTCGACGCCGTGAAGGACGGCGAACTCTGGAAGCTCTGGTACACCTTCGTTCCCGCGCCGGACAAGATGGGGGCCGAGATCGAGCGGCGGCTGGGCTTACAGGCATCGGGCGCGATGCTGCCGTTCACGGTGCGCGACGCCGACGGCAAGATTGCCGGCATGACCACCTACATGAATGTCGACGCGGCCAACCGCCGTGTCGAAATCGGGTCGACCTGGTACGCGAAGCGCGTTCAGCGTAGCGCGCTCAACACCCAGTGCAAGCTGCTGCTGCTCGGGCATGCCTTCGAGAAGCTGGACTGTATCGCCGTGGAATTCCGCACCCACTTTTTCAATCATGCCAGCCGGCGCGGCATCGAGCGGCTCGGCGCCAAGCAGGACGGCATCCTGCGCAACCATCAGATCTCGCCGAACGGAACGCTGCGCGACACCGTCGTCTACAGCATCCTTCCCGGCGAATGGCCGACGGTGAAGGCGCATCTCACCTATCAGCTCAACGAGCGGGTGCGGTAGCCTCGCTCGACCGTCCGTCGCATCCGGCGAGCAAATTTTGCGGCGCAGCAATTCGCTTAAGCAATTTGTCTAAGGACCGCGTTCGCGGTTCCACGGTTTGCTTGCCAAAGAGGCAACCGGCGGGCAAAACCGTCGCCGCCGGCGCTTGCCGGGGCGTCGTGCGCGGGACAATCGCAACAAGCACGGCGGTACTGAGGACGATCTCCATCATGACCGATGTGGCGCGCGATCTCGCGGGAGATATCGAGCCCCGGCTTGCGCCGCCCGATCCGCGTATGCGGCGGCTGTCGCGGGCGCTGCGCATGCTCGCCGCGCGCGATCTTTGCGACATCGGCTCGATCGCATTGCTCGCGGTGGTGACTGTTCTCGTTCTTGCTACTTTCCGCAGCTATGCGATCACCAACGACGAATGGATCCAGCACCGTTACGGTGAACTGATCGTCGCCTATTATCGCAGTGGATTTGCCGACCGTTCGCTGTTTGATTTGTACAACCTCTATCTCTATGGCGGCCTGTTCGACGCGGCGGCGGTGCTGCTCGGCCATATCGTGCCGATGGACATCTACAATCTCCGGCATCTGCTCAGCGCCGCATTCGGCATCGGTGGCCTCGGTGCGGCGCTCGCGACCGCGCGGCTGATCGCGGGGCCGCGTGCAGGTCTCTTGGCAGGCGTGGCGCTGGCGGTGTGCGGATCGTGGTACGGCACCATGTTCCACCACACCAAGGACGTTCCGCTCGCCGCCGCGATGGCGGGCGCGGTCTATTTTCTGGCGCGAACGGCCCGCGATCTGCCGCGTCCGCAACTCCGCCATGTGATCGGCTTCGGTGTGCTGACGGGGATTGCGCTCGGCGTGAAGGTGCTGGCCCTGCTGGTCGTCTGTTATGTGCCGGTCGCGATCGTGCTCAACATGCCGCCGCGCTACTTCCGTGCGCCCCGTGAGG
>JAFEFK010000671.1 GCA_018240625.1 Pseudomonadota bacterium | reverse complement strand
CTTTACATCGCGCGCGACAAATTGCCGGCGACCGACGACGACGAATATTATCACGCCGACCTGATCGGTCTCGCCGCGGTGGACGCAGGCGGCGCAGCGATCGGCCGCGTCATTGCCATTCACAACTTCGGCGCCGGCGACATCATCGAGATCGCGCCTGCGCACGGTCCGACGCTGATGCTGCCGTTCACCAATGCCGTGGTGCCGACGGTCGATATCGCCGGCGGCCGCGTGGTGATCGAATTGCCCGGCGAGATCGAGGGCGATACACCCGATCGGGCATAGTCGTTTCGTCATTGCGAGGAGCGCAGCGACGAAGCAATCTAGCTCCCGCACCCGGCTCTGGATTGCTTCGCTTCGCTCGCAATGACGGCGGTTGGCTCATGGCACCACAACAACATATCTGGCGCGCGACCGTCCTGACCCTATTTCCCGAGATGTTTCCGGGACCGCTCGGCGTCAGCCTCGCCGGACGCGCGCTTGTCTCCGGACTCTGGGCGCTGGATGCCCGCGATATCCGCGAGTCCGCCGGCGACCGCCACCGCAGCGTGGACGATACCCCGGCCGGTGGCGGTCCCGGCATGGTGCTGCGCGCGGACGTGCTGGCGAAGGCGATCGATACGGCGGACGTTTCGCCCGATCGGCCACGCCTCCTGATGAGCCCACGAGGTCGGCCATTGACCCAGTTACAGGTGGCGGAACTCGTCGCCGGACCGGGGCCTCTGATTGTTTGCGGACGGTTCGAGGGGGTGGATCAGCGGGTCATCGAGGCGCGCGGGCTCGAGGAAGTCTCCATCGGAGATTATGTGCTATCCGGGGGCGAAATCGCCGCCATGGCGCTGATCGACGCCTGCGTGCGGCTGCTGCCGGGAGTCATGGGCAAAGCCGAATCGGGGGCAGACGAGAGCTTTTCTGATTCCCTACTGGAATACCCGCAATATACCCGCCCGCAGAATTTTGAGGGCCGCCCGATCCCTGACATCCTGCTGTCCGGAGACCACGCCAAAGTGGCGGCCTGGCGCCGGGCCGAAGCCGAAGCATTGACCCGGGCCCGACGGCCGGACCTTTTGGCTGCCAGGGGCAACCAAAAATCGCCAAAAGACACGACGAACGGGTGACACCTCCGTCAAGATGACGTATAGGACCGCCGAACCAATCCGCCTTTGCAGGATTTTAGACGTACGCGCAGTTCGCGCCTGAACAGGCTGCAGCGCGCCGCCGATGGAGATTTTACGATGAACATCATTCAAGAGCTCGAAAAAGAGCAGTTCGACAAGCTGGCGGCGACCAAGGCCATTCCCGAATTCGGTCCCGGCGACACCGTGATCGTCAACGTCAAGGTGGTCGAAGGCGATCGTACCCGCGTACAGGCCTATGAAGGCGTCTGCATCGGCCGCAATGGCGGTGGATTGAACGAGAGCTTCACCGTCCGCAAGATCTCCTACGGTGAGGGCGTCGAGCGCGTCTTCCCGGTGATGTCACCGATGATCGACTCGATCAAGGTGGTGCGCCGCGGCAAGGTGCGCCGTGCCAAGCTGTATTACCTGCGCAACCTGCGCGGCAAGTCGGCCCGCATCGTCGAGAAGCAGGACAAGCAGGCCGAAGCAAGCTGATACCCAGCTCAATCGAATTTCCAAAAAGCGCGGCGCAGGCCGCGCTTTTTTGTGTCCGGACCTGCATGCAGAGCGCGCGGGCCGGCGGCGCGCGATGTCTGATTGTCGCGCCGCGATGGGCCGTGCTAGAATTGAGAATGGTTCCAGATCGGTCCAGCATCGTTACGCGCGTCGTGATCGACGATCGCAGCCGGCTGCCTGGCCGGTTCTTCGGACGATTCGCGACATCCGCGACCTCCGAGCTTAGGCGCGCGGTCTGACGCCGCGCCCGCTCTCGTCAGTCATCGCCTTGCGCGTCCATCGCGCAGCACGTCCAAACAGTTTCGAGGTTCACGCCCATGTCCAAACCAACAACCCTGTACGACAAGATCTGGAACGATCATCTGGTCCACGAAGCCGACGATGGTACCTGCCTGCTCTATATCGACCGCCATCTCGTTCATGAAGTGACGTCGCCGCAAGCCTTCGAAGGCCTGCGCATGAGCGGCCGCAAGGTGCATGCACCCGAGAAGACGCTCGCCGTGGTCGACCACAACGTGCCGACCACGGATCGTACAAAGCCCAATCCCGACCCCGAGAGCATCGAGCAGATCAAAACGCTGGCAAAGAACTGCAAGGACTTCGGCGTCGAGTACTACGACGAGTTCGACAAGCGGCAGGGCATCGTTCACGTCATCGGCCCCGAGCAGGGCTTTACGCTGCCCGGCACCACCATCGTTTGCGGCGACAGCCACACATCGACCCACGGCGCGTTCGGCGCGCTGGCGCACGGCATCGGCACCTCCGAGGTCGAACACGTACTGGCGACGCAGACGCTGATCCAGAAGAAAGCGAAGAACATGCGGGCCATTGTCGACGGCGCGTTGCCCGATGGCGTGACGGCGAAGGATATCATCCTGGCCATCATCGGCGAGATCGGCACCGCGGGCGGCACCGGCTACGTGCTGGAATACGCCGGTGACGCGATCCGTGGGCTGAGCATGGAAGGCCGCATGACCGTCTGTAACATGTCGATCGAAGGCGGTGCGCGCGCCGGCCTCGTCGCGCCGGACGAGAAGGCCTATGAATTCCTGAAGGGCCGCCCGAAATCCCCGAAGGGCGCCGACTGGGATGCGGCGATGCGCTACTGGGAGAAGCTGCGCAGCGACGATGGCGCGCATTTCGATCACGAACTGCGGCTCGATGCTGCGAGGCTGCCGCCGATCGTCACCTGGGGCACCAGTCCGGAGGATGTCGTCTCGGTGGCCGGCAAGGTGCCCGATCCCGCCGAAATCGCCGATGAAGCAAAGCGCCTCTCCAAGGAGCGCGCGCTGCACTACATGGGGCTGACCGCGGGCACCAGGATCACCGACATCAAGCTCGATCGCGTCTTCATCGGTTCCTGCACCAACGGCCGCATCGAGGAT
>JAFEFK010000670.1 GCA_018240625.1 Pseudomonadota bacterium | reverse complement strand
GTCATCTCCGACGGCACTTCCTTGAGGCGGGCTTCCGCTGGCGACATCCCTACATCTCCCATGACATGTCTGTTAATTTCTTGCCGAATCTACCGCCCGTCCGGTTGATCAGCAAGCTGAGGACTTGGCGCGGCAGTTATGCCTTTCCCGTCACTCGTCGGGCTATCAAACTGGGCCAGCGTCCACGTTCGCTTAGGTTATATGTCGGTCTTGGCGCCACAACGATCGTCTCGGTTCGAAATTGCCGACTGGCGACTCGTACATTATGACGCTATTGTGGCAAGAACGCCGGGGACGCGTTTGCGCAGGCACTTGGGGGCGGATTTTGCGATGAGCATGCTTTTGATGGCCGGGATCGGTGCGCTCGTGGCCGGTCTGGTGGCCGTTGCCTTCGGAATTCCTGTCAAAGAATTCAGCTTCGGAAATACCTTGATTTTGTCCGGGGCAGTCATCGGCTGCACTGGGCTAATCATGGTCAGCCTGTCGTTGGTCGTCCGTGAAATGCGAGCGATTGCACAACGCTTGCATCCCGGAGCGGCGGTCGCAGACCGCAACACCGGCCCTCGGTTGTCCATTCCGGAGCCGAGCGACGGTATGGCGCAGGAATATCCACCGCTGTCGAATGCCGATCAAACCGGGCGGAGTTTGAGCGCCGATACGATCGTAGCGTCCTCTGTCTCATCGCCGCCACCTCGGCAAGCGGAAATGTCCACCCGGGATCGCACCGGTGCCGTCCCGGGCGTGGCTGGGTCAGAACCATCCGTAGTGTCTGATACGCCAACGACGGCCAAACCACGTCGCAATCTCCTGTTCTCGTCCTCATCGCGGAAGGAACGTGAGCGCGCAATGGCTCGATCACCATCCGATCCGGCCACCACCGACATGCCGCTGTCCGTACCTGTCAAGGCTCCGGTGGCCGGAGTGTCGCCGCCTCCGTCATTCGATGAGGCTTGGCCGCAGTCGGACCGATCGCGGCTGGAACCGGGCCGCTCGGCCGCAGTTTCTCCCGCTGCGAGTGCGAGAACCGACCGCGCTCCATCCGATAGCCGAGGTCAGAATGCTTCCGCGGTCACGGTGCTGAAGTCCGGGGTTGTCGATGGGATGGCTTATTCGCTCTACTCCGACGGCTCGATCGAAGCGCAAATGCCAGAGGGCATGATGCGATTCGCATCGATCGACGAGTTGCGTAAGCACCTCGATCAGAAGCCCTGATCCGCAGAAAAGTCTTCCAGCACGCGGGCGTTATTCTTGTCACGCCGGCAACTTTCCGCCCATACTTGTCAAATAAAGACAGATTCTGATCTTCTTCTGATCTTCATTTTGAGCGTATCGATACCGTATTACGATCCGAAAGTGAGATCATGAGCGATACGGC
>JAFEFK010000066.1 GCA_018240625.1 Pseudomonadota bacterium | reverse complement strand
GGGCTTAAAGGAAAACCGAGGCAATTTAGATACTGGATACTCCTCTTTCGCGGAGTATGACGGTTTTTGTTGGACGATTATCCAAGAAAGCGGATTTCCAGTCAGGCTCTCAGGAAGGTAGACGGCCTGGGGTCTATGCCGCTGTGGCCGGCGGGAGTCATTGTGATCCATCGCCAACGGCTGAAAGTTGTGGAAAGTTTCGCGAATGCGCGATCAATCCCGGCGCGCTCGATTGGGCAGACGGCTACCCAAGCCGGGGCGGCAGGATAAACGTCAGCGGGCGCGCAGGATTTACTAACGGGAGCAAAACACGGTGTCTGATGCGCTGATGAATGTCTCTCCGGTCGATGGTCGGTACGAACGCTACACAAGGCCGCTGCGCCAGGTCATGAGCGAATTCGGGCTGATCAAATACCGTGTCGAGGTCATGGTGCGCTACGTCCTGGCACTTGGCGCGCATGCTGACATTCCGCTGCGATTTGACCGAGCCGAATCCAGGGCGATCGAAGGCATTATCGGGACCTTCGCGCAGGCGGATGCCGTGTCGATCAAAGAGCTTGAGACCAAGGGCTGGAACGGCATCCTCGCCACCAACCACGATGTGAAGTCCTGCGAATTGTGGCTGCGGTGGAAATTCGGGGAGATGGGTCTCGGCGGATTCGTGGAATGGATCCATTTCGGATGCACATCGGAAGACGTCAATAATATCGCTTACGGGCTGATGCTCCGAGACGCCGTTGATGCCCTGATGGAGCCTCTCGCGCTCGCCGTAGAATGGATACGGGATTCCGCGAAGCAGTGCGCTCACATGCCGATGCTCTCGCGCACGCACGGCCAGCCCGCGACGCCGACCACTCTCGGCAAGGAGTTCGCGGTATTCGAGGAGCGCCTGCGCCGGCAGCTACAGCAAGTTGGCGCATTGAAGGTCTCTCTCAAGCTCAATGGGGCCTCCGGCAATTACGCGGCGATGCACGCGGCGTTTCCGAACATCGAGTGGCCGCAATTCGCTCAGGCGTTCATCGAAAATGACACGTTCCTGCGCAGGGGGGCACATATCTCATTTTCGTTCAATCCGCTCACCACGCAGATCGAACCGCACGATACCTACGCCGAGCTTTTCTCGATTCTGATGCGCATCAACACGATCCTGGTGGATTTCACGCAGGACATGTGGCGTTACATCAGCGATGACTGGATCGTGCAGAAGCCGGTCGCGGGCGAAATCGGTTCGTCCGCGATGCCGCATAAGGTCAATCCGATCAATTTCGAAAACGCGGAGGGCAATCTCCAGATCGCCAATTGGCTCATGGAGGGCTGCTGCCGAAAGCTTCCGGTATCCCGCATGCAGCGCGATCTCTCCGATTCAACCGTGGAGCGCGTTTTCGGCACGATCTTCGGACACTGCATTATCGGATACGAGAATTTGCGGGCGGGCATGAAGAAGGTTTCCCCGAATGCCGAGAAGATTCGTCTCGCGCTTGTCGAGCATCCCGAGGTGCTCGCTGAAGCGTACCAAACGATCCTCCGCAGCAAGGGTTATCCGAATGCCTACGATGCGCTCAAATCGCTATCGCGCGGCGCCAAGATTACGCTCTCCGATCTGCATACGTTCGTCGACGGGCTTGACCCGGAATTCGTCGATGCCCAGACCCGGCAGCGCATGAAAGAAATCATGCCGGATACATATTTCGGCCTCGCGCCTCTTCTCGCGCGTGCAGATTGAAAGGGCAACGAGGGCGGACGCTTTCACTGCCCGCGGATATCTGGGAGTTGCGCATCGGGGAATGACGCACCCCAAAAAGAAAAAGGACCAGCTTGCGCCGGTCCCGTCAGTATGGGGATTAAATTCGCTGCGAACAGGCCCGATCCTGATGGCCCCGGGGGGCTGGGGGCTGAGGAATCCGGAGCCGAAAGGACCGGGCCAACGCAGTGGGTGCTTTCTCGCAGTCCAGCACGGCGGTCGCTTGGCG
>JAFEFK010000669.1 GCA_018240625.1 Pseudomonadota bacterium | reverse complement strand
CCGATTTGCGACAGCCGGCTGATCGACGAGCAGCCGCTGGCGAGGCCGGCGGCAGCCAGCAGCGTGCCGGTCAGAACGATGCGGTTGATACGGGTGGACTTCAACATTTACGTTACTCGGTTCTTGGAGATACAGGTGCGCTGTCGTTGGCTGGGATCGTGGCGGAATTGTTCAGCGGGGCTTCGGCAACCTGCGCGGCGCTCGCGATCTGGCGCGGGGCGATTGCAGGGACCGGACTGATCGACACCTGACCGCGTCCGACGACCACGCCGGATACGGTTCGCTTCGATTGCAGATTGAGAACGTTGACGACATCGCCTTCGGTGCCGCCTTCGACCGCCTTGCCGCGCACCGTGAGGTAGATCCCCGCGCTCTGGTAGATCAGGGTCACGGCCTGGTCGCGTTGCACCAGATCGGGTTTGGTCAGATCGGTAGTGCGCAGCGGCTGACCGGCGCGCAATTGCCGCCGCGTCTGCAGTCCGATGACGTGGTCGCGGCCGGCGGCATCGTTTCCGACTTCGGCCTTCGGGCGGCGTTCCATCACGACATCGGAAGACCTGAGCAGCGTATTGCGGTCGACGTCGCGGGCGAGCACCGCCACTTCGACGGTCTCGATGGCGGTGCCGGTAAAGCGGAGACGGGCGGGTGGAGCGTCGGAATCGTTGCCGACTTCCAGCGTGACGTCGAAGCGATTGCTGCGCGGATCGTACCGGGTCGCGACCGGGTTGATGGCGCCATTGTTCGCGGCGTCGAGCCGGACCGTGCGCAGGTCGTTGTCGAACGTCAGCGACAGGTTGCTGGCGTCGCCCAGCCCGTTGCGATGCTCGAGTGCGACGGCAACCTGAAGCTCGATGTCGTCGGCTTCGAGCGTGCGCGCCAGCCGCGTCACCGCGATCTTGCTGAGGCCCCTGGTATCGACGCCGATCACCTGATGTGCGCGAAGGGCGTTGAGAACTTGCGTAGCCGGCAATGTTCCGGTGGTGCCGGGATCGGGCGCGCGATAGATCGCGATCTGCGCGGAGCTGCCGGCGTTGTCGATGACGTCGCCGATCCGCACCACGTCGCTCGAGACATTGACGTTGGCGCGCAGCACCGGAACCGGCATTGCGTTCGTGGCCCGGATGACATCCGGCAGGTCTGAGGCGGCTGCGCCTGATATGGCAGTGTCGTTTGCGGCCAGCGCGGGGCCTGAGGCCGCGAGGAGGGCGGTTGCGAGGAGAAGTGAGCGGACGAGCATGGCCAGCCTCCTTACCGGAACAGCGCGGACGTGGATTGCAGCATCTGGTCGGCGGCGCTGATGACCTTGGCGTTCATCTCGTAGGCGCGCTGAGCTGCGATCAGATCGGAGATTTCGGAGACGACCTCCACGTTGGCCTGTTCGAGGTTGCTTTGCTGCATGTCGCCGTACCCGTCGACATTGGCGATGCCGTCCTGCGGTGGGCCGGAGGCGGGCGTGTCGGTGAAGTTGTTGTCGCCGACCGGTTGCAGGCCGGCCTTGTTGACGAACCGGGTCAGGCCGATCTGTCCGAGAACCGTCGGTGTCGTCGATCCCGGCAGCGTCACCGAGACCTGGCCCTGCGCGTTGATGGTGATGCCCGCGGAATTCTGCGGGATCGTGATCGTCGGCTGCACGGGATTGCCCTGCGCATTGACGATGCGGCCCTGATTGTCCATCTGGAACGTGCCGTCGCGGGTGTACTGATAGGTGCCGTCGGGCATCTGGATCTTGAAGAAGCCTTCGCCGCGGATGGCGATATCGAGATCGTTGCCGGTCTGCGACAGCGTGCCCTGACTCATGAGGCGCGGCGTGCCGACGGTCTTCACGCCGCCGCCGATGTCGATGCCCACGGGAAGGATCGTGCCCTGATCGGACGCCTGCGCGCCGACGCGGCGGACGTGATCGTAGATCAGATCCTGAAACGCGGCCCGTTGCTTCTTGTAGCCGGTGGTGCGCAGGTTCGCGATGTTGTTGGAGATGACCTGGACGTTCAGTTCCTGGGCCGCCATTCCGGTCGCCGCGGTATAAAGAGCGCGCATGAGCTGATGTCCTTATGCCGGAACGTCGGCGAGTTTTTCGATCGCGGATTTCTGCAGGTCGCTTTGCTGTTGCAGCAGTGTCGCCATCTGCGTGTAGGCGCGCGAAACCTCGACCATGCGGCTCATCTCGGTCACCGCGTT
>JAFEFK010000668.1 GCA_018240625.1 Pseudomonadota bacterium | reverse complement strand
TTGCAGTTTTTCAAAAGAAACATATATCGTCTGTTCGATGACTGTTGTGCTTCATCGAATGCAGTCTTTGGGAGGTCTTCATGGCGAGCAAAGATCAGGATCGCGTTCAGACACCCGAGCAGATCGCGAAGGCCAACCGGCAAAGGGTCGCTGCGGCCGATGGCGCGCTGGCGATGGTGGAAGTCGCCAAGAACGACATCGCGATCCGCAAGAACATGGCGCGCCTGCGTGAGTTACGTCTGGCGAAAGAAGCAGAAGCCCCGGACCCGGAGGCCATCGCGAACGCGAAGCCTAAAAAGGCCAAGGCCGCCAAGCGGCCCAAATCGCTTTAGTAGATTTTACCTGATATCTTTTCGTTCGGAGTTTTCTCTGCGGAGTGCAGATAAAAAACGCCCGGCTTGAGCCGGGCGTTTTGATTCAAGGCAACCGGTTTCAGGTTCCGTTGCCGAACCGGCGAGACCACCATCCTGCGCGGCGCGGTTGCGCTTCGTCAGGCGCATTCGGCGCCGGCTGCTGCGGCTCGGGTTCAGATGACTCAGGCTGGCTTTGCATGACAGGTGCTACGGGGGCCGCTTCGGAGACGAAGCTTACTTTTTCTCGCACCGTCGAGCGCCGCGGAGCCGCTTTGTCGGTGTCCTGCGCTGCCTCTTCTCTGGCCTGAACCGATTCATTCATCACGTCCGGCTGCGGTGCTTGAGGCTCAGACTGAGCTTCCGCCGCATAGGCGCGGGCCTGCTGTTCAGGCGTGGGCGCAGTTGAATCGAAATCCGCAACGGCTTCGGCGATTTCCGGCGGCGGCGTCGGGCCGAGTTCGTCGGAAATCGAGCCAACCAGACCGTCCTCGGGTCCGCCACGCCGGCGGCGGCCGCCGCGGCGTCCACGACGGCGTGGCCGCCGTTCTCCGTCAGAAGACAATTCGGCGCGAGCGTCACCGTCCTGCTCCCCGGTCTCATCGCCAACATGTTCGGGGGCTTCTACGCCACCGGCCGTCCGAACATCGTCCGCTCCTTCGTCGTCGCGTGACGGCGCGCCATCGCGGGCTTCCCCGGAGCGTCCACGCCGGCGTCGGCGGCGCTTGCGCTTGTGGCTGTCGTCGGCTTCCCCGTTTTCGCTTGCGGTCTGTTCACCGACGAGACCCTCGGTTTCTTCGGTTTCGATCTCGGATTCGGTCTCGAACGATTCCTCGTCTTCATAGACCTCTTCGGCCTGCGGCGGGGATGCGGCGAGTTGCGCAGCCAGAAGCGCCTTCGCGGCCTCCAGCGTATGCACCTGCTCGCCGCGGTCGATGATGAAGGATTGCTGACCGCTGACGGCGGGATCGGCGATCACGGCAAGGGTGACCTTGAAGCCGTTTTCGAGATCGCGCAGATGTCCCCGCTTGTGGTTGAGCACATACAGCGCGACATCGGTGCGGGTGCGCACCACGAGATTGTGGGTCGCACCCTTCATCAGGGTTTCTTCCAGTCCGCGCAGCAATTGCAGCGCGACCGACGACACCGAACGGACATGGCCGCTGCCGCCGCAATGCGGGCAGGGCTCCGTCGAACTTTCGAGCACGCTGGCGCGAATGCGCTGGCGCGACATCTCCAGCAGGCCGAAGTGCGAGATGCGTCCGACCTGAATGCGCGCGCGATCGTGGCGCAGGCAATCGCTCATCTTGCGCTCGACCGAACGGTTGTTGCGCTTTTCGTCCATGTCGATGAAGTCGATCACGATAAGACCGGCCAGATCGCGCAGGCGCAACTGCCGGGCGACTTCCTCGGCCGCTTCGAGATTGGTCTTGAGCGCGGTATCCTCGATATGATGTTCGCGGGTCGAGCGGCCCGAATTGACGTCGATCGAGACCAGCGCTTCGGTCTGGTTGATGACGATGTAGCCGCCGGACCGCAATTGGACGGTCGGCGAGAACATCGCGTCGAGCTGGCTTTCGACGCCCATGCGCGAGAACAGCGGCTGGCCGTCGCGATACTGTTTTACCGCGCGAACGTTGGACGGCATCAGCATCTTCATGAAATCGCGCGCTTCCTGATAGCCGGCTTCGCCGGCGACCTGGATCTCGTCGATTTCCTTGTTGTAGAGGTCGCGCAGCGACCGCTTGATCAACGAACCTTCCTCGTAGACCAGCGTGGGCGCCTGCGACTTCAACGTCATGTCGCGCACGGTTTCCCACATGCGGATCAAGTACTCGAAGTCGCGCTTGATTTCGGGCTTGGTACGCGAGGCACCGGCGGTGCGCAGGATGATCCCCATGCCATCGGGCACGTCGAGATCCTGCACGACTTCCTTCAGCCGCGAACGGTCCTGCGCCGAGGTGATCTTGCGGCTGATGCCGCCGCCGCGCGCGGTGTTGGGCATCAGGACGGCGTAGCGGCCGGCCAGCGACAGGTACGTCGTCAGCGCCGCGCCCTTGTTGCCGCGCTCTTCCTTGACCACCTGCACCAGCATCACCTGGCGGCGCTTGATGACTTCCTGAATCTTGTACTGGCGGCGCGGCCGGTAGGCCCGCTCCGGAACCTCCTCGAGCGCATCGTCGCCGCCGACGGACTCAACCTGTTCCTCTTCGGCTTCCTCGCTGTCGTCGTCTTCGCCGTCAGCATGGGGCTCGTCGCCGTTAGGCTCGGCCTCATGCGGATGCTCGCCGGTGTTTTCGTCGGACTGCGCCGCAGCCTCGTGATGGTCAGGATAAGCCTCATCAGCCGCGCGGACGTGATCGTCATGCACGTGGTCGCCATGTGCATGATCTTGATGTGAATGATCTTCGTGCGCGTGATCTTGATGCGCATGGGCTTCAGTCACCGCGGCTTCCGGCGTTGCCTCGGCGAACGTCGCCGGAGCTTCGTGCCCGAACGCCGCTACGGCATCTGCGTCATGGTCGCCAACGCCTTGCGCATCATGGCTGTGATCGTGGCCGCCGTGATGGTGCGTATGCTCATGGGTGTGGTCCTGGCCGTGATGATGGTCGTCGCCGGCTTCGTGGTGTTCCGGACCATGCGCATGGCTGTGGGTATGATCGTGACCGTGATCGTCGCCAACGGAATGATCGTGGGGACGATGGTCATGATCATCGTGCTCGTGGTGGCTGTGATCCTCG
>JAFEFK010000667.1 GCA_018240625.1 Pseudomonadota bacterium | reverse complement strand
TAA
This sequence comes from Pseudomonadota bacterium, assembly GCA_018240625.1. Classification (GTDB taxonomy): domain Bacteria; phylum Pseudomonadota; class Alphaproteobacteria; order Rhizobiales; family Xanthobacteraceae; genus Nitrobacter. The sequence continues at coordinate 2,130 of JAFEFK010000667.1, read as the reverse complement.
GACCGACGGACATGGTAACGACCCGTAGGAGCAAAAAACACAACAGCGCCCCGGCAGCGGCTTCAATCGTTCGCCGCAGCCGTTGCAATCATAAAAGAACTGGCATGCATCGGCCGGCATCTGCTCAGTGGCTTGGTGGCCGCATTTTGGACAGGTTATCGTCGATTCCATCATGACTACTTCACCCGAAATTAGCAAGAACGGGAAAGGTGTCGAGCATCCAATAGGAGAATCTCGATAATTGTCCCGTGATCATGGCGATGCCCATTAGAATCATGACCGCACCAGCAAAAAGCTGAAGGATGCGGCCGACGCGACCAATCGACCTGAGCCGGGCAAGAATGCCGTCGGTAAAGATGGCAGCTACCAGGAATGGCACGCCCAGACCGAGCGAATAAGCCGTCAGCAGCGCAACCCCCTTTGATACGGTCACCGAAGCTGCGCTCACGGTCAAGATCGCGCCGAGAATCGGTCCGATGCACGGGGTCCAACCGAATGCGAATGCCATGCCGAGGACGTAAGCCGCCGCGGGGCGCCCACCTGGAAGCGCCGTGTGGAAGCGGATATCACGCTCCATCCAGGCGGGACGTGCGAAGCCCAGCGTGAACACGCCGAATCCGATCACCAGCGCTCCTCCGACAATATTGAGTTCGTTGCGATATGAGAGGAGGAGTTGACCAAGCGCCGTGGCGCTAGCGCCGAGAATGACAAAGACCGTACCAAACCCAAGCACGAAGCACAGGCTTAGCGAAACGGCGCCTAGCCGGGGCAGTACAAGCACAGGGGCAGATTTGTCGATCGCCGACCGGCCAGCGACATAGGACAGATAGCCGGGCACGAGCGGTAGCACGCATGGGGAAAGAAACGACACGATCCCTGCCGCAAACGCCGCAATCAGGCCTGCCCACGAGGCTTCCATCATCATATGACTCGTAAACTCGCGTGAGGTATCATTGATGCTTGTCGCGCGAAGCACGGATCAGCTTTTGAAGCGCCGTCAGATCGGTCGCACCGCGGAGAATCTGGTCCCCGATCACGAAACCCGGCGTTCCATTGATCCGCAGGGCTTGCGCGAGAGCAAGGTTCTTCTCAAGTGCAGCCTGGATCGCCGGCTGCTTCATGTCCGATTTGAGACGCTCAATATCCAGGCCGACCTTTCCGGCGACCTCCATAACCGCATCCGGTTCGGTTGCACCGCGCAGTTGAAACAGCCCGTCGTGAAATGGCACGTACTTGCCCTGCTCGTTTGCGGCGAGCGCCGCCTTGGCCGCAAAGACCGAATTCGGACCGAGGATGGGAAACTCCTTGTAGACGACGCGCAGCTGAGGATCGGCACCGATCAGCTTCTCCATAATCGACGCCATTTTTCGACAATAAGGGCAATTGTAATCGAAGAATTCGACAAGCGTTGCATCGCCGGTCGGATTGCCGGCGATGGGGCTTGCCTTGTCTCGGAACACCTCTTCAGCTCGCGCCTTGAGAACGACTTGCGCTTCCGTCTCCCGCTGCGCTGCTTGCTTCGATTCATAGCGATTGACCGCCTGGATGATCACCTCGGGGTGATCTAGCAAATAAGCCCCCACACGCTTTTCAAACTCATCCTGCGGCACGTCGGTCGAAGCCGTGGGCGCGACCGCTCGTGGGTGGAACCCCGGATCGAAGGCGAACCACGCGACAGCAGCACCAAAAAGAATCACAAGCGGCGCGAGCCACCTGATCCATCTTCGCAAATGAAACCTATTGGCCATCGATTGACCTTTCCTGATGTTGCGCTTCGCGAGCGCATAAACTGCTGACAACGAACTGAGGCGCTCGTGTCATGCTCACTTCCGTTCGCCGATCTCAATCCGCTGAGCTTTGAGCGATCGCGCCTGCGGTCGGTTCCGCTCGTTGTTGGCTTTCCTGCTTCAGAAAGGCGATGATGTCGCGTCGAGCCGAGGCGTTCGGCACGCGGGCTGGCATTCTTACTCCAGCAATAAATTTGCGCGGATTAGCAAGCCACCGGTCGAGATTGTCAGCGGACCAGCGAATGCCAGATTGGACCAATGCCGACGAGTAATTGTAGCCGGCAGCCGATCCCGCCTTCCGTTCAAAGACGCCAGCGAGGCTCGGACCCGTCTTATTCTTTTC
>JAFEFK010000666.1 GCA_018240625.1 Pseudomonadota bacterium | reverse complement strand
CGCGCAACACCAGAATGCCGACCATGTCGACGACATAGGAGTCCGCACCGAATTTGCGAAAGTGGAAGATACCTTGCTGGGCGATGATGGCACCGATCAGGAAGGTGATCAGCACGACGATCGGAATCGCCTGCCAGCCGACCCGGTAGAACTGATAGACCAGAGAGGTCAGCCGCAGCGACCGCGGCCGTCGCAGGACGCCGAGCAGCGCCACGAAAAGCGAACCCAGCATCTGCAAAAATACAGTCACGTCTTCCCGCGCACCGATGGCGGAGCGGCCGACATCGCTGATTTTGGCGACGATCGGATTGAGCGCGCGCGGCGGCACCGGGTTGTGACGATTGACCTCGCGAATTTCCTCGATCAGGCCGGCATGGTTATTGGCCACACCGACCACGTCGGTGCGATGTCCGGCCAACGCCGCTCGCCGCGCGATCTTTTCAAGCAGCCACGCGCCCAGAGTGTCGAGCTCGTGCACCTCGGCCATATCCAGCTTGACGGCGCCGGAGCGATCGAGCTGCGGCGTGACGTCGTTGGACAGTCGCTCCAGGACAGCCGCGTTGGCCGCTGTCCATGAGCCGCTCGGGCGCAATTCGAGCAGCCCGCCAGATGACATTGCCGTTAACAGAGCGGCGGTCGCCACGATGATTTCCTCAAGGACATGGCGTTTGTGTACGGCGCAGCCGGCGGCCCCATGTTGACCTGGCTCAACTTCGCGAGCGGCGCGCCATCGTTGACACACATCAATCGCGGCGGTCCGAAGTTCTCTACAATTCAACGGATCAGGCAACGCGAGTGAGCGCGATGTTCCATTCAAGCGGGTTGGGTGACGAACTGCAGACGCTGAAGGACGAAGCGTCGCGGCTTTTGAATGCCGGAACGGACGAAATGTTCGACGCCGCCAGGAATCGCGCCGACGCTATCGCCGACCAGATCAAGGCCGCCTTGAATGAATTCCACAAAACTGTGAGCGAGCAGGAAGATCATGTCGAAGCGCTGATCGCGGAGCGACCGGTTGCAACGATGGCGTCGGCTTTCGCGCTCGGCGTCGTCATCGGTTTCATGCTGAGGAGACACTGACGTGAACAGCGAGAATGTCGTCAAGGCCCTGCGTGTGCTCTGGCGAACCGACCGGATCATCGTCGACATCAAGATGAAGCACATGCTGGTCGGTCTCGGCTTGCGAGCGTTTGCCGCGCTG
>JAFEFK010000665.1 GCA_018240625.1 Pseudomonadota bacterium | reverse complement strand
GCGGAGATTTCATGCCCTGGATATATCCTGCGGATTGCAGCTCTGCGATGCGCAGAACGCGGCCTTATCGGGGCTGACGAAGCCGGGGGCTTGATCTCTGTGTTCAAGCCGAACACAAGACGCCGGCCGATCGTCGCCGAAGGAAAAAGCCGGGCTAATTAACGCAAGCCGGCGTTGATCTTTTCCAGCGCGGCCGAGCCCGGACAGAGGTCCTTGGCCGCGAGCGTGTTGAGAGGGGCGTCCACCGTGTTGAGACGCTCGTGCAGGTCTTCTGACTCCTCGTCGACATACAGCAGGCCGGTGACGATCTGGCCTTTGGCGGCGTGCTTTTGCAGGAATGTCATCGCGGCGAGGCGGTCGTGGACATCATAGTCCGCATCGAGCTTGCGCAGGGCAAGGCGGGTGCCGTCATGCTGTTCGACCACCTGCACCGTGCCCGGTGCATAGTCCACCGTGATCGGTTCGCGGCCGGTAATGACGTCGAGGCGGTTCACGGCGTCATTGTGCTCGCGCACGTAATCAAAACTCTTGGTCGATCCAGCGTGGTTGTTGAAGGCGATGCAGGGGCTAATGACGTCGATAAACGCCGCGCCCTTGTGGTTGATGGCTGCCTCGATCATCGGAACGAGCTGGGCCTTGTCGCCGGAGAAGCTGCGCGCCACAAAGGTCGCGCCAAGCTGAAGTGCGATGGCGACCAGATCGATGGCGCTGTCGGTGTTGGTGACGCCTTTCTTCGACTTCGAGCCGCGGTCGGCGGTCGCGGAGAACTGCCCCTTGGTCAGTCCGTAAACGCCGTTGTTCTCGACAATATAGGTCATGTTGACGCCACGGCGGATCGAATGCGCGAACTGTCCGAACCCGATGGAAGCACTGTCGCCGTCGCCGGAGACGCCGAGATAGATCAGGTCGCGATTGGCGAGGTTGGCGCCGGTCAGCACCGACGGCATGCGGCCGTGGACCGAATTGAAGCCGTGCGAATTGCCGAGGAAGTAATCGGGCGTCTTGGATGAGCAGCCGATGCCGGAAATCTTGGCGACCCGATGCGGCTCGATCGAGAGGTGAAAGCAGGCCTCGATGATCGACGCCGTGATCGAGTCATGGCCGCAGCCCGCGCAAAGCGTCGAAACCTTGCCCTCGTAGTCGCGGTGGGTGAAGCCGAGGTCGTTCTTCGGCAGGCCGGGATGCTGGAATTTTGGCTTGGCGATATAGGTCATGACTTCACCTTCTTCAGCGGCGTGACCTTGAGCTGGTCCTGATGGTCACCGATCGCGCCTGCGATATAGCGCGCGGTGATGGGCGTGCCGTCGTAATGCAGGATCGGCACCAGCCGGACCGGGTCGATGCCGTTCTCGTTGACGATCAGCGAACGCAACTGCGCATCGCGGTTCTGTTCGACCACGTAGACGAAATCGTGATCGGCGATGAAGCTCGCCACGCTGGAATGGAACGGAAAGGCGCGAACCCGCATCCGGTCGAGATGGTGGCCACGCTTTTCAAGAATCTCGATGGCCTCGTCCATCGCCGGCGACGTCGAGCCATAGTAGATCACGCCGTATTTCGTCGGCTTCTGCGCGTTGGCCTGCAACGGCCGGGGCACCATGTCCTGCGCGGTTTCGAATTTGCGCAGCAGCCGTTGCACGTTGTCGGCGTACGCGGCACCGTCCTCGGTGTAGCGTGCATAACGGTCGCGCGAGGTGCCGCGCGTGAAGAAAGAACCCTTGGTCGGATGGGTGCCGGGGTAGGTGCGGTAGGCAATGCCATCGCCATCGACGTCCAGATAGCGGCCGAAGTCGCGGCCATCGTCGAGCATCTCGGCTGTCATCACCTTGCCGCGATCGTATTCCCGGCTCTCGTCCCATTTCAGCGGGCGGCAAAGCCTGTGATTCATGCCGATGTCGAGATCGAGCATCAGGAAGATGACGGTTTGCAGCCGCTCGGCGAGGTCGAACGAATGCGCGGTGAAATCGAAGGCTTCGGCCGGATCCTCAGGGAAAAGCAGAACGTGCTTGGTGTCGCCGTGCGAGGCATAGGCACAGGAAAGCACGTCGCATTGCTGGGTTCGCGTCGGCATACCTGTCGAAGGTCCTGCACGTTGCACGTCGATGATCACGGCGGGAATTTCTGCGAAATAAGACAGTCCGATGAATTCCTGCATTAGCGAAATGCCCGGGCCCGACGTCGCCGTGAACGCGCGCGAACCATTCCAGGATGCGCCGATCACGATGCCGATCGAGGCCAGTTCGTCCTCGCCTTGAACGATGGCGTATTTTGCCTTCTTGGTCGCGGGATCGTGGCGCAGCTTTGCACAATGCGACGTGAACGCATCGGCCACCGACGATGAGGGCGTGATGGGGTACCAGGCACAGACCGTGGCGCCGCCATAGACGGCGCCCAGCGCCGCGGCGCTGTTGCCTTCCATGAAGATGCGATCGCCAACCTTGTCGGATTTCCTGACCGTCAGCGTGATCGGGCACTTCAGGTTCTGCAGCGCCCAGTCACGGCCGAGATGCAGCGCGTGAATGTTGGAGGCGAGCAGCT
>JAFEFK010000664.1 GCA_018240625.1 Pseudomonadota bacterium | reverse complement strand
CGTCTGTGGGCGGGCGAAGGCGTCGGTGTGCGCGGCTTCATCGGTGCCGATGACAGGAATGCGGCAGTCGGGTTGGGGATATTGCGGCAGTTCGGTCCGTGGCAATTTCGGCGCGTCGAACGCGTGGACCGCATTGGGATAGGTCTTCAGCTCGATCGGGTTGCCCCGTGCCTGCGCTGCCGCGAGAAACGCAGCGCAAGGTTTCAGCTCGGTCCACACATCAGCCTCGCCAAACAGCACAAGAAGCGGGACGCGGGACGTCCAGCCGTTAACCGGCACGTGTGTGAACGGTGCCGACTGCCATTTTTCCGCACACGCGCCGGGATAGAACGCAACCGCCGCGGCAAAATCGTGCTTCAGCTCCGCGGGGCGGCCGATGCTCTTGTTGTTGATCGAGAGCAGCACCACGCCGCCGCCCTGCGACCAGCCCATCAGCGCAACGCGATCGGCGCGCACGAACGGCTGGGTCTGGAGATATCCGAGTGCGGCGTAGGCGTCCTTCGGCCGGTCGCGCCACATGGTTCGCCGCGCCGTGCTTGCCGAACAGGTCTCGCCAAAGCCGCGCGATGTCGTGCTGTCGACGACCAGCACGACATATCCCTGTTGCAACAGGGCACGCGCCCAGGCGCGATAGATCGGGAGAAAGCGGCCACTCTTGCCGAGAAGTCCCGAACAGCCGTGCATCATCACGACGGCAGGTCGTGGCGTGTCGCCGCCGTCTTTCGGACGGAACAGATGCGCGATCAGTTTCGTCGAACCATCCAATGACGGGATATCGACATGCGGCAATACGATCGAGTCTGATTTCGCTTGCGGCGCCGGATTGCGAGGCGTCTCCTGTTCCTGCGCGCGGGCAAGACAGATGCAGGCGACGAGAATGACGCAGGCGACGGGAATGACGAGCAACTCGATCATCCGGCGAAACGCTGCGGGGCGAGCCATTCCGCGCGGTCTGGACATCACGGGCAATCCACCGTGATCTTGTTGGCGAACCTCGCGCCATAGGTCGAGTTGTCGCCATTCTCAAACGCGTCCTCGCTGAGTTGCTTCGCCGTTGCGCTGCCGTCGGTCGGACGTTCGATCGACGTGCCGCACGATGCCGGCGCGCCCACCAGTTTGACGGGCTCGGTTTCGGCAAGCGCAAAGTCGACAAAATAAGTCGGATCATAGATTTCGAGCGCGAGCTGCTTCGTCTTGAATGGCGTCTTCAGCGGCAGCGTGAAATGCAGCACCAGCGCCTCGTCGCGATATTCGAGAAAATAGTCGACCGGTTCGAGAAATTTGTGTTTCTTGCCCTCGGCCTTGGCGAAGGTGAAGAATCCAAATTCCTTCAGCGACTCCACATTGGTCTGGGCGAGCGGCGCCAGTTCCTCGCGGCTGTAAACGCCCTTGGTCTTGCTCTCGATACCCTCGACGGCATAGGCCGAAAACGTGCGATCGAAGGTCCAGACATGGCGCACGCCGGTCAATGCGCCATCGGGCGCGTACAGCAGTTCGCTCGATGACGTGACCCAGACATGCGGATGCGCGGACGCGGGGGCGCTGTTGGTGGCAAATGCAAGAACCAGCGCCAGCAAGCCCAGCGCGAAACGGAAAAGCCGCGACCGGTCGTCCCCGCGCACGCGGGGACCCATACGGTGCGGATTCGCTTTCAGGCTTCGAAGACGACGTTCTTGTTCCCAACAAATGGCAGGGGCTATGGGTCCTGGCCTTCGCCGGGACGACGCTCGGGAAAGACACGGGCCGCTCACGCCGCCTCCGGCGCATCGACCAGCCCGCGCCGCCGCAGCAAGGCTCCCGGCTCCGGCTCGCGGCCGCGGAAGGCGATGTAGGCTTCCTCCGGATCGCGCGAACCGCCCGACGAATAGATGTCGTCGTGCAGGCGCTTCGCAGTCGCCGGATCGAAGATGTCGCCGGCCTCCTCGAACGCGCCGAACGCATCGGCGTCCATCACCTCCGACCACATGTAGCTATAGTAGCCCGACGCATAGTGATCGCCGGAGAAGATGTGGCCGAACTGGGTCGGCCGGTGCCGCAGCGAAATCTCCGCCGGCATTCCGATTTTTTCCAGCTCGGTGCGCTCGAACGCGCGGACATCGCGGCTGGCCGACGCAGGCTGAGTGTGAAATTCCAGATCGATCAGCGCCGAGGCGACGAATTCGACCGTGGCAAAGCCCTGGTTGAATTTTCGTGCGGCGAGGAAACGCTGGAGCAGGTCATCCGGCAGCGGCTCGCCGGTCTGGTAGTGTCTTGCGAATTGCCGCAGCACTTGCGGCTGCTCCTGCCAGTGCTCGTAAAGCTGGGACGGCAATTCGACGAAATCCGTGAACACCGACGTGCCCGACAGCGACGGATACGTCACATTCGACAGCATGCCGTGCAGGCCATGGCCGAACTCATGGAACAGGGTGCGCGCGTCATCCGGCGAGAGCAGCGAGGGCTGGCCTTCGGCGCCCTTGGCGAAGTTGCAGATGTTCAGCACCAGCGGCGCGACATCGCCGTCGAGCGTCTGCTGGTCGCGCAGCGAGGTCATCCATGCGCCGGAACGTTTCGAGGCGCGGGCAAAGTAATCGCCGTAGAACAGCGCCTGATGTTTGCCCGTGGCATCCTTGACCTCCCAGACCCGAACGTCGGGATGCCAGACCGGGATGTCCCTGCGTTCCGAGAACGTCACGCCGAACAGCCGGTGCGCGCAGTCGAAGGCCGCTGCGATCATGCCGTCGAGCGTGAGATAGGGCTTGATCGCCGCATCGTCGAAATTGGCTTTGGCCTGCCGCAGCTTTTCGGCGTAGTAGCGCCAGTCCCATGGCGCCAGCGCAAAATTGCCGCCCTCCTCCGCGATCAGGGCCTGCAAGGCATCGCGATCCGCCAAGGCGCGGGCGCGAGCCGGGGTCCAGACCCGTTCCAAGAGACCGCGCACCGCCTCCGGGGTTTTCGCCATGGAGTCTTCCAGACGGTAAGCGGCGAAGGTCGGGAAACCCAGCAGCTTCGCGCTCTCCTCGCGAAGCGCCAAAATTTCCACGATGACGGCGTTGTTGTCGTTGGCGTTGCCGTTGTCGCCGCGCGCGGTGAAGGCCTTGTAGACCTTCTCGCGCAGGTCGCGCCGGTCGGAGCTCTTGAGGAATGGCTCCATGGAGGACCGCGAGGTGGTCACAACCGCCTTGCCGGGCAGCCCGCGCTCCTCGGCCGATGCTCGCGCGGCGGCAACGAAACTCTCCGGCAGCCCGTCGAGATCACCCTCGCCGAGCTCCAGGAACCACTCCTGCTCGTCGCCGAGCAGATGATGGCTGAAGGTGGTGCCAAGTTCCGCCAGCCGCTCGTTGATCTCGGCCATCCGCGTTTTGGCGGCGTCATCGAGTCCGGCGCCGGCCCGGTGGAAGCGGGTATAGGTGCGTTCCAAAAGCCGCATCTGTTCGGTACTGAGCCCAAGGGCCGCGCGGTTCTCGTGCAGTTGGGCGATGCGGCCGAACAGCACCGCGTTCATCATGATCGGATTCCAGTGCCGCGCCATGCGGGGCGACACCTCCTTGTCGAGCTCGAGCAGCGCGGGATTGGAGTGCGCCGAGACCAGATCGTAAAACACCGCCGACACCTTGGAGAGCAGCTTTCCCGAGCGCTCCAGCGCGGTGATGGTGTTGGCGAAGTCCGGCGCCGAGGGGTCGTGGGTGATCGCGGCGATCTCGGCGGCATGGTCGGCAAACGCCTGCTCGAAGGCGGGAAGAAAATGCTCGGGCGCGATCTCGGCGAACGGCGGCGTCTCGAACGGCGTTTGCCACGCCTTGAGCAGCGGATTGTCCGAGCCGGAGGAAGGAGCCGGCGGTTGAGGCGCGTCTGACATGGAAATCCCACTTTTGCCGCAGTTTCGACAGCCCGCAGCTATAGCACGCGATCGGGCTTTTTTGGGCCACGTTCCATCGTTGACGGCGGGCGCTAAACTCCGGATTCCCGCTTACGCGGGAATGAACGGACCAACAGAGCTGCCGAAAATCCGAACCGCTCGTCCCCGCGAAGGCGGGGATCCAGCTCAAGATGCGGCCATCCGGCGAAAGCCTCTTGAATCTGCCATCGTTTTCCCAGAGATTGCCGCCGCAACAGGATCCCTGACATGAGTTCGCAACCCGCTTCCTCCGCTCCCCGCCAAATCGTCTGGCCCAGCGTCATCACCGTGATCTCGGCGGCGATCCTGATCGGCGCGGAAGTCTTCGGCGCGGCGTTCGCCGGCGGCTGGGCGCTCGCCATCCTGTTCGGGCTCGACGGCACGGAGGCACATATCCTTCAGGCGGTGCTGTTCGCGATCGGCGTCTTCGTGATGGTCAACTTCATCCGCGCTGCCCAACGCGTCGAGCCGTTCGTTCGGCGGGCGTAGCAGAAACCGCTGCGGCACAGGGCTAACCTTGCTCCCTGCGCGCCGCCGGCGCTTACACTTCGTTAAACAACTTTAACATCCGTTCATCTTCGGCATCTTGTGCGCGTCATATTGACCGCATCGTGGGGAAACCTCGCCGCGAACGAAAAAAAATGTTGCGAAGCAGACTCAAAAGACTTATTTCCCCTTTGCCCAATTTCGCACGTGCCTGTGGTCGTGTGTCAGTCGGTAGGTATCCGGACAAGAGGCCGGACAGCCGCCAAGGGATGAAGAAGCCGAGGGTCGCTCAAGTCGGTCGGACGATGACCGAGACTGAGAGGCCAGCATCTCTCTCCAAGGGATGCCGTTGAAGGCGACTTTGCCCCTTGCAACCGTGACTGGCAGCCGGAGGCGAACCGGCGCACCCCGCTCTCAACGGGGGACGCGACTTAAAGCAACGACGGATCGGGCTTTTTTGGTCTCTACCGGCATTCCACCGCCGGCGCGGGCTACTGAAAAGGCTTGTCCTTCATTGCCAGGTGTGCGGGCGGGAAATTCCCAACCAATCCACGGCAGCACAGTTTGGTCTGAGTTTTAGGCTCTGTCGCGTCTCCACAGTGCGGCACAGGCTTATCGCTCATACCGACATCATTTTTGGACGTCCCGTCGCTGGGCCGTTTGGGAGGGTGCTATGACCGATCGTATCCAGGAATTCCTGCGCAACCGTCGCAGCGAGGGCCTCGACACTGAGCCGTGCCTCGTCGTCGACCTCGAAGTCGTGCGCGACAACTATCAGACCTTCGCGAAGGCGCTGCCGGACTCCCGCGTGTTCTACGCGGTGAAGGCCAATCCTGCGCCCGAAGTGCTGTCGCTGCTGGCTTCGCTCGGCTCGTGCTTCGACACCGCGACCGTCGCGGAAATCGAAATGGCGCTGGCTGCCGGTGCAACGGCGGACCGCATCTCCTTCGGCAACACCATCAAGAAGGAGCGCGACATCGCGCGCGCCTACGCGCTCGGCATCCGCCTGTTCGCGGTGGACTGCGCTGCCGAAGTCGAGAAGATCTCCCGTGCCGCTCCCGGCGCAAAGGTCTTCTGCCGCATCCTGTACGACTGCGCCGGCGCCGAGTGGCCGCTGTCGCGGAAGTTCGGCTGCGACCCGGAGATGGCTGTGGACGTCCTCGACCTCGCCAAGAAGCTGGGGCTCGAACCGGTGGGCATTTCGTTCCACGTCGGTTCGCAGCAGCGCAAGGTGAAGGCGTGGGATCGTGCGCTGGCGATGGCCTCGCAGGTCTTCCGTGACTGTGCCGAGCGTGGAAT
>JAFEFK010000663.1 GCA_018240625.1 Pseudomonadota bacterium | reverse complement strand
GCTGGCACGAATTCACATCATCCAGAGCGGTTAACCGCTTCGCATTATGCAGGCCTATTCGATGACAGCCGCCAACGCGCTTGATTTCGCGCGGCGGTTGCGGCGCCTCATGGCGTCCCATTCGCTGGCGGATATCGAAGCCGTTGCCGAAGCACGCCAGCCCTTGCTCGCCTATGCGGCGTTGGTGCTGGAGCATGTGATCCGCGTGGCGAAGCCGAAGACCATCGTGTTTTCCACCTACGGGGTTCGCGAGGGTCTGCTGTATTCGATGTTGCCCGCCGCCGAACGCTCTAAAGATGGATTGATTTGCGCGGCACAGACGCTGAACGGTCTGCTGTCGCGATCGGCGCGTCATGCGGAAGAGTTGACCGGATGGACCGATCGTTTGATGCGGATCGCGAAGCTGCACGAGACTGACGACGAGCGACGGCTGCGGCATGCCGCCTGTCTGCTTTCGGACATCGGCTGGCGCGTGCATCCGGACTATCGTGGCGAGCAGACGCTCAACCTGATTACCAACGGCAATTTCGGCGACGTGAGCCATCAGGGACGGGCCTTCGTCGCCTTGTCGGTCTATTATCGCTATGCCGGTTTGAACGAGGTCAACGAACCGCCGCCGCTGGTGCGCGAGCTGGTGACCCCGGCCATGGACGAAAGGGCGCGCATTCTCGGTGCAGCCTTCCGTGTCGCGCATCTGATTTCGGCGGCCCGGCCTGGCGTATTGCCCGCGACACACTTCAGGAGCACTGGCCGGAAGCTGAAGCTCGTGTTCGAACACCGGATGGTCGACCTCGTCGCCGATCGCGTGGGTAGCCGCTTCAAGCAACTGGCACGGCTGGTCGGGCGGTCCGGATCGATCGTGCGGCGCTGACGATCTCGCGCTCCTAATTTTCGGTCGCACCATTGTGAACCGCGCCGGCGGTTCGAAATCGCATCGCGCGCGTTATCGTGATGCCAGCGTGCTGCGTCGTCGTCGTGGCATCGTCCGACATCGGGGGCTCCAGCTTTTCATGGAGCAAGCCATGACCGATATCCCGTCAGACGTGCGGGTTCAGGAATCCCCGCACGGTCGTCCGACCCGACGCGATTTCCTCTACGTCGCTACGGCCGCGGTCGGGACGGTTGGTGTCGCCGCCACGCTCGTTCCGCTGATCTCGCAGTTCGCGCCTGACCAGGCCACGCTTGCGGCGGGCGGTCCTGTTGATCTCGATCTCAGCAAGGTCCAGCCCGGCCAGCAAGTGATCGTTCGCTGGCGCGGCCGGCCGGTCTTTGTGATCAATCGGCCAGCGGCGGCGCTCAAGATGCTTCAGGATCCGAAACTGGTTCAGCGACTGTCCGATGCGCAATCGGAGAATGTGCAGCAACCGGACTACGCCAAGAACTGGCATCGGTCAGCTAAGCCGGAATACGGTGTCTTCGTCGGCATCTGCACCCATCTGGGCTGCATCCCGCTCTATTATCCGAGCCCGAGTGCGTCGGATCCAGTGTCCGATTGGCTGGGCGGATACTTCTGTCCGTGCCACGGTTCTAAATACGACCTCGCAGGCCGTGTCTTCCGTGGCGTACCGGCACCCTACAACTTGCCCGTACCGCCATATCGCTTCGTCAGCGACAGCATGATCCGGATCGGCGAGAATCCACCGGACTCGCAGTTCGATTTTGGAAGCATCCAGCAGATTTAGTGACCAGACACGCGGTCTCAGGTTCGGTCGACCCTGACAACGCGGCCCTTTTCAATGGCAAGCGCCAGTTGGCCGTGCTTGAGCGCGAGCGCGGCTTCGCCGAACAGTTCGCGCCGCCAGCCGTGCAGGGCGCCGACGTCGGCCTTGTCGTCCGCAGCAATCTGCTCCAGATCGTCCACCGTTGCGATCACCTTGCTGGCGACAGCATGGCGCTCGGACGTCATGCGCAATAGGACCTTGAGGAGTTCGACGGTCGCCTGCCCGTTGGAATTATTCCGCGGCCTCTCGATCTTGGGCAGCGTATGCGGATCGCGGGCGAGGCCGCGCTGAACGGCGGCGACGATATCGGCGCCCCATTTCGACTTGTCGAAACCTTTCGGCAGCGACCGCAGCGCCGCGAGCCGTTCGAGGCTGTTGGGTGCATGCGTGGCGATATCGCCGACCGCATCGTCCTTCAGCACGCGCGATCGCGGAACGTCCCGGCTCTGTGCTTCCTGCTCGCGCCAGGCGGCCACTTCCATCAGGACGGCGAGATCCTTGGGCTTGCGAACCCTCGTCTTCAATCGCTCCCACGCCCGTTCGGGATGGAAGTCGTAGGTTTTCGGCGAAGTGAGGACTTCCATCTCCTCGCTGACCCAGTCGCTGCGGTCTCGCTTCTTCAGGTCGGCATCCAGTGCCGCAAAGACGTCGCGAAGATGGGTGACATCAGCCACCGCATATTCGAGTTGGTCGTTCGTCAGCGGCCGGCGCGACCAGTCGGTGAAGCGGTGGGTCTTGTCGGGGCGGTGCCCGGTGACGCGCTCGACCAAGGCGTCATAGGCGATGGAATCGCCATAGCCCAGCACCATGGCGGCGACCTGGGTGTCGAAAATCGGGTGCGGAATGATGTTGGCCTGATGCCAGATGATTTCGATATCCTGCCGCGCGGCATGGAAGACCTTGAGCACGCCCTCGTTGGACATCAGGTCGAAAAAAGGCTTCAGGTCGATTCCCTCGGCGAGAGCATCGATAACCACGGCCTCGTCGGGACTGGCCAACTGGACCACGCAGAGCAGGGGGTAGTAGGTGGTCTCGCGGAGGAATTCCGTGTCGACGGTAATGACGGGATGCTTGGCGAGGCGGGCGCAGACGGAGGTCAGCTCGGCGGTGGTCGTGATCAGGTCCATGAACGCTCCATAACTCTTCTTTTTGCCGTTGTCGCCCTGCATTCGGCATGCAGCACCCTTGTTTTTCCCGTACTTTTACGGTCAAAAGCGGCCTCCCAAACCGCCCTTGCAGGTTCCGTCTGTTGGTTGCCGCGCTCCTTTGGCTCGGGTAAACCCTGACGCTCTCAGCCCGGGTTCGATCAGGGCTGTGATTCCGCCCTCTGACGCATCTCCAGGATTCCCATGCATCGCTATCGGTCCCATACCTGCGGCGCGCTCCGCGACAGCAACATCGACCAGACAGTCCGCCTGTCCGGCTGGTGCCATCGCATTCGCGACCATGGCGGGGTGCTGTTCATTGACCTGCGGGACCATTACGGGCTCACCCAGTGTGTAGCTGACCCGGACTCGCCGGCGTTTACGCAGGCAGAAAAGCTGCGCGCGGAATGGGTCGTCCGGATCGACGGCAAGGCGCGCCGCCGCCCGGCGGGCACTGAAAATCCGGAATTACCGACCGGCCAGATTGAAATCTACATTAATGAGATCGAGGTGCTGGGTCCGGCCGGTGAATTGCCGCTGCCGGTATTCGGCGAGCAGGAATATCCTGAGGACATAAGGCTTAAGTACCGTTTCCTCGACCTGCGTCGGGAGAAGCTGCACCAGAACATCATGACTCGCGGCGCCATCGTCGATTCGATGCGCAAGCGTATGAAGGAGCAGGGCTTCTTCGAATTCCAGACCCCGATCCTGACGGCGTCGTCGCCGGAAGGCGCGCGCGACTTCCTGGTGCCGAGCCGTATCCATCCCGGCAAGTTCTACGCGCTGCCGCAGGCGCCGCAGCAGTACAAGCAGCTTCTGATGATGTCCGGCTTCGACCGGTATTTCCAGATCGCGCCT
>JAFEFK010000662.1 GCA_018240625.1 Pseudomonadota bacterium | reverse complement strand
GCGATTCAAGTCCCAACGATTTGGCGAACTCGTCGTTGATCTCAGTCTCTTGCGGCGCCTCGACGGCACTCGCCGTGGTCTCGAATTCCGCATCCTTTCCTGCCAGCGGCTCGCTGGCGTAGTTCTTCGGGAATGACGCCTTGACGACGCGGGTTTCGCCAGTACCGATCCCGATCAATTGCTCTTCGAAGCCAGGGATGAATGTGTTCGACCCGATCACGACCGGAATGTTCTCGCCCGTGCCGCCGTCGAACGCCACGCCGTCGATCGTCCCCTTGAAGGCCACGGTGACCCGATCGCCGTTTTCAGCCTTGGCGCCGTCTGCCTTGGCGGCGTAACTGCGATTCTGGTCGGCAATCCGCTTGATTGCCTCGTCAACGTCGGTGTCGGCGACATCCACGACCGGCTTTTCGACAGTGAACGTCTTGAAATCCGCAAGCTGGATCGCCGGCACGATTTCGATGGCCACGCTGTAGCTGAGATCGGACTTGCCTGAGAGCACGTCTTCGACGTCCTTCTCTTCGGTCGGCATTGTCACCTTGGGCTCGGTCGCAAGCTTGAAGCCGCGCTCGGCAAAGAGCTGCGAGTTGGTGTCGCGGATCGTTTGCTCGATCGTCTCCGCCATCACGGAACGGCCGTAGACCTTCTTGAGGTGACTGACCGGCACCTTCCCCGGACGGAAGCCGTTGAGCTTCACCTTGTCCTTGAGGTCGACCAGCCGCGCATCCGCCTTCGCCTCGATTTCGGCAGCCGGAATGCTGATCTGGAATTCGTGCTTTAGTCCCTCGGCGAGGGTTTCGTTCACCTGCATGGCGTCAATCTTCTTCCACTTGGTCCGGCCAAAGTGACCGGATCACTGTCAATCGGTCGATGCGCGGCGAAACGCCTGCACCGGTGGGGCGGCCGGCAACTATCCATCTGGATAGCTGCCTTCCGGAAATCGTTCTGCTCAAACGCTTTGGCGCTTGGTGCGGGCGGAGGGACTCGAACCCCCACAACTTTCGTCACTGGAACCTAAATCCAGCGCGTCTACCAATTCCGCCACGCCCGCTAAAAACATCAGATCCGGCTTGCGATGCCGAAGCATGATGCCGAAAAATGCGAAGCGGCTTTCGGTAGACGTCATGCTCCAACGAGTTGAAATCGGGCGCATTAATAGCACCGGACCAGCTTCCGGCATCATCAAACGCACTCAATGCGGCGGGCTTATAACATGGCGATGCCGGTTCGCAGCAAAAAAATGGGCGGTTTCGGCACGCTCGAAGCGGCTGGACACAACCCGGAGAAAATGGTCCGCATCAGCGATGAACCGTCGCTCTATCCCATTGACCCGGCGGCATTTGCTGGCCGGGCTCGGCAGCATCGCGTTGGGACGCGCTGGGTCCCTGCACGCACAGGCGCGCGACACGCAGTCCCTGACCCTGAACGCCCGACCAGCGATGCTGGCGCTCCGCGCCGGGCAACCGGAAGCCACGGTATGGAGCCTCAAGGCCGACCCAGACGAAGCCGTTTCACGCTTTCGGCAAGGTGAGGCGGTCGAACTCACCCTGAACAACGGCCTCCCGGCACCATCGGTCCTGAATTGGCATGGGTTCGATGGCCTTTCCGCGATCGAGCCGTTGAGCGTCCGGCGGCCGATTTCCCCCGGCAAGACTGAGCAGTACGCGTTTCCGCTGCGTCAGGCCGGCACCTTCCTGTGCGACACCCGCCTGCTGGGCGACGATCTGACGCAATCCTCTCCTGCGCGGGCCCTGATTGTCGACGAGCGGACACCTGGCGAGGCCGACCGGGATGAACTCGTCCTGATTGAGGACTGGCGGCTCGATTCCAGCGGCCTTCCGACGGCTCCCGGCCGCAGCGGAGACGCCGGAACTCCGCTCTATCTGGTGAACGGGAAACCCTCGCTCGACCTCACCCTGCGTCCCAACGACCGTCTCAGGCTGCGCTTCATCAATGCCTGTCAGCGCAATGCAATTGCTCTCAAAATCGATAATCTCGACGTTCGGGTTATGGCGATCGACAGTCAGCCGGCCGAACCATTCCTCGCGCGCGAAGGCCGACTCGTGCTGGCGCCGGGAACGCGGATTGACGCCTTCGTCGATGCAGCAGCAACCGGGGGAACTGTGTCGACCATCACGCTCCATGACGGGCGCCCGCCCGTGCAGATCGTCCGATTGCACGTCTCTGCGGACAAGCCGGTCCGCGCGGCACCACTGCCGGTTCCAGCTCCGTTGCCGGCCAATAACCTGCCGCTGCAACTCAACCTGAAAACTGCGCTGCGTGTTGACGTGCCACTCACCACGCCGGAAAGATCTCCGGCGGCATGGATCGCACCGACGCATTTCAGCGCGGTCACGCCACCGGCATTTCGTGTCAAGCGCGGCCGAACCGTCGTCCTCGCACTTACGAACGCGGCAACCACGCCCATGGTGTTTCATCTGCACGGCCACCACGTCCGCCTGCTCGACCGGCTCGACGACGGATGGAAGCCGTTCTGGCTCGATACGTTGCTGATCGATGCCGGGCAGACGCAACGCATCGCGTTCGCCGCGGAGACAGTCGGAAGCTGGCTGATGGAGGCGATGGCCGTCGAATGGAGCGCGCCGCGCCGGCTGCGCTGGTTTGCAGTGGAGTAGTCTCGCGGAGGAAATTGACATTCGCGACATCCGCTGCCGCCCGTCCTCGACGCACATGTCAAATTCAAAACCTTACCAGAAACTTATATTTGCTCGTGACCCTTCGATTCCAACATTCGCAGGAAGGCTCGCCGAAACGAGACGCGAAGGTTGGAATCGGACCACCAGGCCGTGAACCCATAAATCGGGAGTGGCGTGAACCCGTGATTGCCGCCGGACAGCTCTCCGGCGACGAACGCGCAGAAGCGGACGTTTAGTCGTTCTCCTCGCGTCCAAGCACGACGTGCGTTGCGAGATCTGTGGCAGTGGATTTCATCACGCGGTAGCCGAGGGAAGGGAGATCCAGACCCTCGAACATCGCCTCTCCCCGTCCGAGCAGGACAGGAGAAAGCGCATAGTGCAGTTCGTCGATCAGGCCGGCCTGCAGATATTGGCGAACTGTCGAGACGCCACCTCCGATCTTGACGTCAAGTGCTCCCGCAGCGTCGCGGGCGCGCTCGAGCGCGGCGTGAATACCGTCCGTGACGAAGTAGAATGTGGTGCCGCCCTCCATGACGATCGGCTCGCGGGCATGGTGTGTCAGGACGAACGTCGGGGCGTGATAGGGCGGATTGTCTCCCCACCAGCCTTTCCAGCCGTCATCCAGCCATTCCCCGCGCACAGGACCGAACATGTTCCTGCCAAGGATGAAGGCACCGAAGCCGTCCATCGAGCGATGGGCAAAGGTCTCGTCCACGCCCTCCGAGCCACCGCCTTTGCCGAACATGGCCCGGAACGTCCTCGTTCCGACGAACCAGCGGTGGAGCTCCGTCCCGCGCTTTCCCAGGGGATCCTGAAGACTCTGCTCCGGGCCCGCTCCGAACCCATCTATCGAT
>JAFEFK010000661.1 GCA_018240625.1 Pseudomonadota bacterium | reverse complement strand
GAAGCAAGGATTGGATTGCTCCGTCGCCAATACTCATCGCAATGACGAATAACCCCGCACTAGCCGCCGCGCAATCGCGCCAGCACCTTGAGGCCGGCGTAGCCGTCGGCGGGCAGGCCGACTTTTTGCTGGAAATCCTTCACCGCCTTCATGGTGTCGTTGCCGACGCGGCCGTCGGTGCCGCCGGTATCGAAGCCCGCCTTGGTCAGGCGAGTCTGGACTTCCTGCACTTCCGCGAGCGTCAGTGCGCGCTCCGAGCCCGGGAAGGGATGAATGAAGGGCGGGCCCCCGAGAATGCGATCGCCGAGGTGGCAGATCGCCAATGCATAATTCATCGACGGATTGTAGCTGCGCACCGCATAGAAATTCGGGCCCAGAAGGAAAGCCGGACCGCCCGGTTCCGGAATCCAGAGTTTCGCCGATGCATTCGGTTGCGGAAACGGCCTGCCGTCGGCGCGCTGCACGCCGGCGCTGGCCCATGCGGCGTAGCTGCGGCTGCTCCCTTCGCCGCCTCCCGGCGCGCGGACCTCATAACCCCAATGTTCGCCGCGATGATATTTGCCGCGGTTGATCAGGTAGCGCGCCGTCGAACCCAGCGCGTCGTCCGGTTTTCCGAATGGCGACACCCGGCCGTCGCCGTCATAGTCCATGCCGACGTTGAGCCAGACCTCGGGCATCCATTGCGTATGCCCCATGGCGCCGGCCCATGAGCCGCGCATCTCCTCGGGCGTACTCCAGCCTTTATTCACGATGCGCAGCGCGTTGATCAGTTCGGTTTCCCAATAGGTGCGCCGCCGCGGTTCGTTCCATGCGAGCGCCGCCAGCGAGGGAAATACCGGGCGCATGTGGTTCTTCTGCACGAGGGGATCGCCGAACGCGGACTCGACGCCCCACAGCGCCAGCAGCGTGCCGCGCTCGACGCCGAAATCGCGCTCGATCCGCGCGAACACCGCCTCGTTTTTCCGCAGTGCTTCCTTGCCGGCGATGATCCGCCAGTCCGAGACACGGCGATTAATGTACTGCCAGGTCTTTTCGTGAAATTCGGGCTGGTTGCGCATCTGCTGGAAGACGCTCATGTCCGGTTCGACGCGGCCCATGCAGCGGTTCCAGGTCGCCTGCGAGATACCTTTGGCCAGCGCGCGGGCGCGGAATTTATCGCGCCACTCGGCAAAGCCGGGGGGCGAGGCGGCGTGAGCGGGGAACGGCACGAGCGCCGCCGCGGCACCGAGGCATTGCAACAGGCCGCGCCGCGTGAGCCTGATCTGAGAATCAGAGGTTTTCATGCGGTCAGCTTAACGGAGCGGGGTGTCCGGCGGCAAAGGTCAATGCGTCGCGGGAACTCCAAGCGGGATGAAGCCAGATCGGTTCCGTTGCGCTGTCATGCGAGCGAAGCGAAGCCAACCAGCGGCCGCAGGAAAGAGACTGGATTGTTCGCCGCTTTCGTTCCTCGAAGGCGAAGAACTGAGCTCCTCGCAATGACGCCGGTTCATCCTGAACTTCATCTCACGTCAGCCTTCGTCGCCGAGTTCCGCAGCGATCCGGGCCAGCCAGCGCCGCACGGCTATCCGGGTGCGGGCACTGAGTCCGATGCCGAGCCGCCGCTCGACCGCCATCGCCCGCCGTCGGCATTTGTCGAGCAGTGTCTTGCCGCGGCGCGTCAGGGTCCATTGCAGCACGCGGCCGTGGACGGGGTGAGGCATCTTGCGGATCGCGCTGTCGCGTTCGAGGTTGCGGACGATCACCCCGACTGTCTGGGGCGTCAGCAGGGCCACGCGCGCGAGATCAGCGCCGGACAAGCCGGGATAGGCTTTCAGCATGGTGAGCACCACGAACTGCGGTGGCGTGACGCCGACCTCGCCGAGCGAACGCTCCAGCGTCAGCCGAGTCGCGGCCTGGGCCTGCCGGAGCAGGTAGGCGAGGTAGCCGCTTTCGCCGCGCTTGCCGCGGCCGGGCGGCGGCGGGACGGCCGGGCGAATAGACGCCGGATTTTTCGCGTGGCGCGATTTGGCTGTTTTGCGCCCGCGTTCCGTTTTGCGGCGGCGCGCGATCTTGCGGATCATATAAGACCTCTTATAATAAATAAGAGCACTTATAACATGATATGAAACACATGGCGATGGAGCTCATGACGATGCCCGCACCCGATGTTCGGCTCGAGTGGCAGGATTTCAAGAAGGTCGCACCCGATGTCAACGATGCCGTGGTTGCGTTGTCGCAGGCCGCATCAAAGGCGGGGCTCGACAAGCAGTTGCTCGAATTGATCAAGATCCGTGCGTCGCAGATCAACGGCTGCGCCTTTTGCGTGCAGTATCACATTCTGGCGGCGGAGGGGCTCG
>JAFEFK010000660.1 GCA_018240625.1 Pseudomonadota bacterium | reverse complement strand
GCATCAACTTCACGCTGTTCGTGCCCACCATGATCTATGTGCTGCTGGATCATCCGAGCCTGCCGAAGACCGACATGTCGTCGCTCGAACTGCTGCTGTATGGCGCATCGCCGATGTCGCCGAGCCGGCTGGTCGAAGGCATCGAACGGATCGGCCCGGTGTTCTCGCAACTCTACGGCCAGACCGAATGTTATCCGGCGTCGGTGCTGCGCAAGGCGGACCACGATCCGAAAAACCAGGACCTGTTCCTGTCCTGCGGATTTCCCATCGCGGCGTGTCAGGTAAAAGTTCTGGACGATGACGATCAGGAAGTCGCCACCGGCGAATCCGGCGAGATCTGCATCCGCGCCACGCATGTGATGGCGGAGTACTGGAAGCGGCCGGAGCAGACCGCGGAGACGCTGAAGAACGGCTGGCTGCACACCGGCGACATCGCAAAAGCCGACGAGCGCGGCTACCTGTACATCCTCGACCGCAAGAAGGACATGATCGTCTCCGGCGGCTTCAACATCTTTCCCCGCGAAGTGGAGGACGTGCTCTCGACCCATGCCGATGTCGCGATGGTCGCCGTGGTCGGCGTGCCCGACGACAAATGGGGCGAGGCCGTCACGGCGATCGTGGTGGCGCGCGCCGGCGCGAAACCCGACGAACAGGCGCTGATCGATCTGGTCAAGCAGCGCAAGGGTTCGGCACATGCGCCCAAGCACATCAAGTTCGTTGACGCGTTGCCGATGACCGGCGTCGGCAAGGTCGACAAGAAGGTGTTGAAGGCGGGCTTCTGGGCCGGGCGCGAACGGATGGTGGGGTAGACCGCGGAGTTTGTGTGGCCTTGCAATTCTTTTGTTTGTTAAAGGCGCGTGCGGCGGACTGCTGAGAACTCCCTCTCCCATGGGGAGAGGGTTGGGGTGAGGGGGTACGGCCTATCGAAAGACGGGAGAGCCCCCTCACCCGACCGTCTTCGCGGGGTTTATCATCGGGCCGGCAGGGCCGGACCCGTTGGCTAGCCGGTCGACCTCTCCCCGGCGGGCAGAGGTGACAATAAACGCAGCCTCGCTTTCACCGATCTTGAACGAACCGGCTGCGCCATCCCGCCAGTGCTTCGCGGAATTCGGCCGGCGCAGGCTGGGTCTCGAAGCACACCGCATCCGGCGCGGGCTGCACCCACGGCTGCGCGCTTTGCATATAAATATGCGCCACCGGCACCAGCCATGACGTGTCGTCCAGCGTCCCGGCGCGCACATTAATCGAGTCGGGACGGCCCTCGCGCTCACCATGAAGCCGCGCGCCGCACTCGCCACAGAACCATGCGGTCACCTTCGCACCCGAGGGCGAAACGTGGCGCCATCCTTTCGGCTCGCCTTTTACAATTCGAAAATCCCTCGTCGCCACCGGCATGTTCAACGCAAACGCGCTGCCGGATGCCCGCTGGCAGTTGGTGCAATTGCAAGTATAGAGCGTCAGCGGCAGTGCCGAGATTTCGTAGCGGATCGCGCCGCAGGAGCAGCCGCCGGCGAGAGGCAACGATGGGCGTTTCGAGGACATGAGCGAACTCCGCAAGGAACCCCTGTTATATTTCCCAGAGCACGAGAGTTGGCATTGAATCAACCAAACGTCGTTGCGAGCGAAGCGGAGCAATCCAGAAGGCTCAGGCAGAATACTGGATTGCTTCGTCGCTGTCGTTCCTCGAAGGGCGGCGGCGATCCTTCGAGGCTCGCGGCTGACGCCGCTCGCACCTCAGGATGACGTCATCGTCTATCGCAGGCTACCGCTTCTCGATCACAAGACTCTGCACCGCGCGGCCGAAATATCCTCTGATATCCGCCAGCCGCGCCATCGCAAGACCGGCGCCGTCGGGACCGATGGCCGACTCCGCGTCGAGCAAAATCCACTCGCCCACCGGCTCGCGCGCCATGCTGACCGTTAGGTCCGCGTTGATGAACGTCCATTTGCGGAAATCCAGCACCGCGGAGGTGCCGTTGCAGAAATCCGCAGCCACCACCGCGCGCATCGCCTGCGAAACGGACGCGCCTTCCACCATCGGTTTGATAACGCGATACCAGATCGCGCCGGGGCCGGGCACGCCAAAATCGCCGCGGGCTGCGCGCATCGCAACCGCGCTGGTGAAGGGGCTGGACGAAAACGCCGGTTCGATCAACCGGCTGTCATCGGGTCCGGGCAATGTCACCGGAACATCCGAAACGCCGGACGGCAGCGTCTGGTGCTCGCTCCGAATTTTCAGAACCGTTGCGCGAACTACAAGCGTATCATTCGCGAGCAGCTTCACCTCGCAGAGCTGGATCTTGCGGCCTTCGCGCAGCACCTCGGTTGCGAACATCAATGGCGCGACTGGAACGGGGCGCATCAGGTCGATGGTGACGCGCGCGATCTGCATCGGCGCTGGCGTCGGGATTTGTTCGGCGGCCCATGTCACCAGAGCAGCGGGCGCCGAACCATGCTGCATGGTCGGCGACCACGGCCCCGCGGCATCCGGGCTGGTGTCGACGTTGCGGCCGTCGATGCGGAAGATCGCGTTCATCGGTGCGGCATCACAGCGCGGGATCGATCGCTTCGTCATATTCTCGTCTGAAGCGCGCGATCAACTCGGCCGCCGGCACGATCTTGCCGACGCTGCCGACGCCCTGCCCGCTGCCCCAGATTTCCTTCCACGCCTTCGGCTTGGCGCGCTCGCCGGATGCGTCGGTGCCAAAGCTCATCTTCGACGCATCGGAGGTCGGCAGATTGTCCGGGTCCATGCCGGCCGCGACAATCGACGGCTTGAGATAATTGCCGTGCACGCCGGTGAACAGGTTGGAATAGACGATGTCCTCCGCCGCCGACGAGGTGATCATGTCTTTATAGCCGGGCACGGCATTAGCCTCGGTGGTGGCGATGAAGGCCGATCCGATATAGGCGAAGTCGGCGCCGAGCACCCGCGCGGCGCGGATGGCGCGGCCGTTCCCCATCGCACCCGACAACGCGATCGGACCGTCGAACCAGCGCCGCGTTTCAGCCACGAACGGAAACGGCGAGATCTCGCCGGCGTGACCGCCCGCGCCCGCCGCCACCAGGATCAGGCCGTCGGCGCCCTTCTCGACCGCCTTGTGCGCGAACTTCTGGTTGATGACATCGTGAAACACGACGCAACCCCAGCCGTGCGCGGCCTGATTAAGCTCCTCGCGCGCGCCAAGCGAGGTGATCATCATCGGCACCTTGTGCTTTTCGCAGAGCGCGAGATCCTGATCGAGCCGGTTGTTGGATCTGTGCACGATCTGGTTGACGGCGAACGGCGCCGACGGCCGGTCGGGATGCGCCTTGTCGTGCGCCGCGAGCTCTTCCTTGATCCGATGCAGCCATTCGTCGAGCAGCGCCGGCGGCCGCGCATTCAGCGCCGGAAACGAGCCGACGACGCCCGCCTTGCATTGCGCGATTACGAGATCGGGCACGGAAATGATGAAGAGCGGTGCGCCGATGACCGGCAAGGACAGGCGGCCCTTGAACAAGGCAGGCATGGACATTCAAAAGACCCCACGTAAGGAGCGCCGCGACGGCGCCGTGAAAGATGATACGCGTCCTACCAAAGCAATTGCGGGACCGCCACGCAAGATGGCCCGCGGAACGGCATGGCTATTACCGGCAGATTGCGCGGATGACGTAGTTGTTGGTGCGGCAATCGCCCGGCTGGCGTTCGCGTCCGGGGATCAGCATCCTGGCTGAACAGGTCTCGGCGGAATCGGAATCAATGCTTTTGCCTTCCCTGAAGCCTTTGCTCTGACAGAGCTTGTCCGCAGCCGTCTTGCAATCGGGCTCCGGATGATTTCGTCAGGCGGGATAACGCGTCCGGCTCCCGTCAGAGGTAAAAGAGCTTCCGGTTAAATCAGCTTGAGCGCGATCACGAATCCAAGCACGAGAACCGCCGCGCCAAGCGCGACCCACAGTCCGAGCCGCTTCTCGATTTCCGCCCGGATGAAGTCACCGTAGCGATTGAGCAGAACCGCCACGATAAAAAAGCGGCCGCCCCGCGCGATGATCGAGCAGAGGATGAACAGCCAGATATTATAACCGGCAAAGCCCGAGGTGATCGTAACCAGCTTGTAGGGGATCGGCGTCAGGCCCTTGCCGATGATGATCCACGCGCCCCAACGCGCGTACGACTCACGAAACGCCTCGACCTTATCGCCGAGGCCATAGAACTGAATCAGCCAGTGTCCGAGCGAGTCATAGAGAAGGGCTCCGATCGCGTAACCCAATACGCCGCCAGCCACCGAGGCAACCGTGCAGAGCGCGGCGAACAGCCACGCCCGCTTCGGCCGCGCCAGCGACATCGGCAACAGCATGATATCGGGCGGTACGGGGAAGAACGAGCTTTCCGCGAAAGCCACCGCTGCCAGGATCCAGAGCGCGTAAGGCTTGTCGGCGGCGGCGATACACCAGTCGTACATTCGTCTCAGCATGGCGCGATGAACCACTGCGCGGCGAATTTGTCCATGCCGGGAATTCGGGATTTCAGTGGCGTTTGCGCAGACGATGGGCGTCGAGCGCGACAATTGGCCGCCGCGCAGCCCTTGCCTGCGGTTTGACCGGCTTTGCCGCTTTGGGCAGCTTTTCGGCGATGCCGAGCATCCGTTCGCGCCGGTTCATTTCGGCCCAGACGTCCTCGGGGCGGACCCCGGCCGAGGCCCACAACACGGTGAGATTGTAGAGCAGATCGGCGCTTTCGAGGATCACGGCCTTCGTCTTGCCGTTAACGGCATCGATCACGACCTCGATGGCCTCTTCCGCCAGCTTTTTGGCCATTTTCGACGGACCGTGCTGAAACAGCCGCGCCGTCCGCGACGTGGCGGGATCAAGGTCCCTGGCCGCGATCACCGCCTGATAAAGCCGGTCGAGCGAATCACTCATGCCAGCCACGTTAACGAAAACCTGTGGCCATCGTGTTAATGGCGATGCCGGCCGCGATAGCGGCCGGCATCATGGTCAGCCTGTCCCGCGGACCGATAGCCGGCCGAGACAGTCACGGGGTAGAGGACGGTCACTGGTAAGGGATGATATTCCCGCCCGGATCGAGGTAGGTGCCGCCGCCATAACCATAGCTTCCACCGCCGTAAGGTGATGTGTAGCGCTGGTCGCCATAATAGACCGGGCCACCGCTGTAATAGGCAGGACCGTCATAATAGTCATACGCTTCGGCGTTTCGGGAAGCGGCGATGGCGCCGATCGTTCCTACGATACCGGCAAACGCCGCTGCCGCTGCGGCCCCGCCGCCGCGACCGCGGTGATGATACCTGCGCTGCGAGCTGAAATCAGTCATGTGGCTGGATCCGCTGGCCGAGATTCCCTTCGAGATTCCCTTGGAGGCCGGCGTGGACGACGCCGCGAACGATGGCCCGGCCGAGGTCAAGACAAGCGCCGCAGCCGTCGCAAAAACGGTCGAAGCGAACAAACTCTTGCGCATGAGCATCTGAAATATCCTTCATCATGTCCGGCCCCTGAGGCCGCTACGAAGACAACCACCAACGTTACATTGTGTTCCCGCTCCCGAATGCAAGCTGAACGACCCGTGGCCAAATCATGGCGGTCATCCCGCGTTCAGAGGCCGTTCTTCAGACCTCCGCGATCCTCCGATTGCCAGCCTGCGAAGAAAACCGTCGTGAAAATTTCCGCGACATCGGCGTGGCCGCAAAATTTGAAAATCGTCTCCGCGATGGCCCGCCGTGCGGCACCAAGATCATGGGTTTGCTCGTGCCACGACTTTCCCGAGTTGGCCGAAGATCGTCGCGAAAACCCCGTGCGAGCTGCGGAAAATGAGAGCTGGCCGCTGTATTCCATCGCCGATCCCTGATTAGATTGCCGTTGATCCTTCCAATCTGCGTCGCACCGATTACAAGAATTCCCGCCATTTCGACCGTACAAGAGCATTTCCCGATGTCGATGTTTCGCCTTTACGCGCGCGTCCTTCGGTTGCTCGGCAAGGAAGCGCGGCTCGGCTGGATGCTGGCTGGCGCGAACCTACTGCTGGCCTGCGCGCAATTCGCCGAACCTGTGCTGTTTGGCCGCATCGTCGACGTCCTCTCCGGCAATCCAGCCGCGGGCCCGTTCGGCACGACCTCGACGTCGCCGTGGCCGCTGCTGGCAGCGTGGGTGGCTTTCGGACTGTTCACCATCCTGTGCGGTGTGATCGTGGCACTGCAGGCCGATCGCCTCTCGCACCGGCAGCGCCAGGCCGTGCTGACCGGCTACTTCGAACACATCATGCAATTGCCGCTGACCTACCACACCGGCACCCATTCCGGCCGCCTGATGAAGGTTATGCTGCAAGGCACCGACGCGCTGTGGCGGCTGTGGCTCGGATTTTTCCGCGAACACTTCGCGGCGATCATGTCGCTGGTGGTGCTGCTGCCGCTGTCGCTTTACATCAACTGGCGGCTGGCGATCCTGCTGTTCGCGCTCTGCCTCGTATTCACGGTGCTGACGACGCTGGTCGTTCGCAAGACGTTCGCAATGCAGGATGAGGTCGAAGCTCATTTCAGCGATCTCTCCGCCCGCGCCTCCGACGCGCTCGGCAACGTCGCGCTGGTGCAGAGCTTCGTGCGCGTCGACGCCGAGGTTCAGGGCCTGCGGTTTGTCGTCGACAAACTGCTGGCGGCGCAGATGCCGGTGCTGTCATGGTGGGCCATCGTCACCGTGATGACGCGCGCCTCGACCACCATCACGATTCTCGCGATCTTCTGCGTGGGCATCGTGCTGCACGAGCAAGGCACCACCTCGGTCGGCGAGATCGTGATGTTCGTGAGCTTCGCGACCATGCTGATCCAGCGGCTGGAGCAGGTGGTCGCTTTCATCAACAGCGTGTTCATGGAGGCGCCGCGGCTCAAGGAATTCTTCAACGTGCTTGACGCCGTTCCAGCCGTTCGCGACCGGCCCGACGCCATCGACACCGGACGATTGCAGGGCCTCGTCGAATTCAACGACGTATCGTTTTCGTATGACGGCAAGCGGCCCGCCGTGGAAGACGTGTCGTTCGTCGCCCTGCCCGGCCAGACCATCGCGCTGGTCGGGCCGACCGGCGCCGGCAAGTCAACTGCTATCGCCCTGTTGCACCGGGCATTCGATCCGCAATCCGGCATCATCAAGATCGACGGCATGGATATCCGCGCGCTGACCCTGACGGCGCTGCGGCGAAATATCGGCGTGGTGTTTCAGGAGGCGCTGCTGTTCAACCGCTCGATCGCGGAGAACCTGCGCGTCGGCAAGCCCGACGCCACCGAAGACGAGATGCGGCTCGCGGCCGCCCGCGCCCAGGCGCTGGAATTCATCGAACGCGGCGACAAGAAATTCGACACCAATGCGGGCGAACGCGGACGCATGCTGTCCGGCGGCGAGCGGCAGCGATTGTCGATTGCCCGCGCGCTGCTGAAGGATCCGCCGATCCTGATCCTTGACGAAGCCACCAGCGCACTCGACGCGGTGACCGAAGCCAAGGTCAATGCCGCGCTCGATGAAGTCATGAAAGGGCGCACCACCTTTGTGATCGCGCACCGGTTGTCCACCGTCCGCAACGCCACGCGGATTCTGGTTTTTGAAAATGGGCGCGTGATCGAAAGCGGAACCTTTGATGAACTGGTGGCGAAGGGCGGTCATTTCGCCCAACTCGCGAAGGCCCAGTTCATGGTGCAGGACGGTTCCCAAAGCGATTCTCAAGGCAATTAAAGCCCGCTCGTCTGTGCGGCGACCGCCCTTGCACCGATCAGGATTTAGTGACCGTCGAAATTCGGCCCCTTTCATCGGGAATTTAAGCAGCGGGCCACTGTTCTGGCTTGCCGAGCCAGTATAGGTTAGCGCCGCCGTAACCGACGGCACCGGACACGCTTGAAACCGAAAAAGCAGGCCTCCTTGTCAAAGGCGGCTCTCAAAGGACCGGAATCGGATAGTGCATTCGTTCATCGTCTTGTTCCGCAAATCGTT
>JAFEFK010000065.1 GCA_018240625.1 Pseudomonadota bacterium | reverse complement strand
GAGGGAGCCCCGCGATGCAAAACCTGCTTCGGCGTTTCGGTTCGGATACGCGCGGCAACATCGCCATCATGGGCGCCGGATGCATGGTGCTGGTGCTCGGCTGCGCTGCGCTCGGCGTCGATGTCGGCTCGATCTATGCCGACCGCCGCAAGTCGCAGAGCGCCGCCGATCTCGCCGCGATCGTCGCCGCCAGCAATCTCGGCAACGCCACCAATGCCGCCGTAGCGACCGTGACGAAGAACAATTATCCGGCGAGTGCGCTGGTCTCGGTCGATCTCGGCAATTACACGGCAAACGCCGCGCTGGCGCCGCAGGCGCGCTTCGTGACGCCGGCGACAGGCACCGCCAACGCGGCGCGGGTGACGCTGAAGACGCAAACCCCGCTGTACTTCGCGCGCATGTTTACCGGCGGCAGCAGCCATTTCGACATCACCAGCACGGCCGTGGCGGCGAATACGGCGGTCGCCTCGTTCGCGATCGGCTCGCGGCTGGCGTCGCTCAATGGAGGACTCATCAACGCCATGCTCGGCGGCATGCTGGGGACGACGCTGTCGCTGTCGGTAATGGACTATCAGGCGTTATTGTCCGCACGGATTGACGCGTTCGATTTTCTGAGTGCGCTGGCGACGCGGGTGAATTTGACCGGCGTGACCTACAGCGACGTGCTGAGCAGCAATATCAAACTGCCGGATATCGTCGCCGCCATGCTGAGCGCGCAGCAGGCCGCGAACGGGGCTGATAGCGCGACCACGGCGTTGTCGAATGTCTCGCTGGCGGTGGCCGGACTCCCGACCAAAATCGCCATGGGATCGCTGATCGACGCGGGGCCTTATGCGGACATGATCGTCGGCACGAAGCCGAAAGTCGGCGTCGGTCTCTCGGTGTTCGACCTGCTCTCGGCGACAGGGGCGGTCGCCAACGGCACCCACCAGATCGCGGCTTCGGTCAATCTCGGGCTGCCCGGCATCGCCGCCGTGACGCTGATGGCGACGGTCGGCGAGCATCCGCAAGGCTCGAGCTGGGTCGCAGTCGGCGCGCAGGGCGCGAGCGTCCACACCGCGCAGACCCGCGTCCTGCTCCAGATCCAGTTGCTCGGCAGCGGCAGCGTCTCCGCCGTCAACCTGCCTGTCTATGTCGAGGTGGCCTCGGGCACCGCGACGCTCGACGCCATCAGTTGCGGCCGCCCCGAGGTCAGCACCTCGAGCGTCACCCTCGGCGTAACGCCGGGGATCATCGATGCCTGGATCGGAAAAGTCTCAGTGGCCGACATGACCAACTTCACCAGCAAGCCCAATCCGCCGGCCGCGACCCTGGTCAATCTCGGCCTGATCACCGTGAATGGCCGCGCCCATGCGGGCATGGGCAACACCACGCCGACATCTGTCGCGTTCAGCTATTCGGATATCGCGGCGCAGACCAAGAAGACTGTGACGACGACAAACTTCACGTCGTCGCTGACCGGGAGCCTGCTCGGCGATCTCGCGCTTCAGATCAACGTCGGACCGCTCGGCCTGCCGATCCCGGGTCTCGGCGGCACCGTGACCGGCATCATCGGCGGCGCGACGGCGTCGATCGATCAGGTGCTGGCGTCGGTATTGGCGACGCTCGGCGTCGGCCTCGGGCAGGCGGATGTCTGGGTCTCCGGCGTCCGCTGCGACGGCGCGGTGCTGGTGAATTGATCTTCTTTCCCTCTCCCCCGAGCGCAGCAAGGCTGCGCAGGGTGGGAAGGGACGGCCGAGTGCAGCGGGGGCGCCGCCACTGGGTCCCCGCGTCCGCGGGGACGAACGGCTTTGGTGCGAATATTGCCTAACCCCGTTCATTCCCGCGCAAGCGGGAATCCAGAGCTGTTGATCGTCACTCTCGCCCATCCTGCGCAGCTTTGCTGCGTCCAGGGAAAGGCCCGCCTTGCCCGTCTGCGCCATGGCTGATAACCCGGCTGCAAGTCAATACTGACTTGCAGCGAGTGCCATGTCCGACAAGAAACCGAAAAAACCGCAAAAGCTCCGCGCTCGCCTGCCGCGCGGGCTGGAGGATCGCGGTCCCGCCGCCATATCAGCCACGCGCGCGATGGTGGAAAAAATCCGCGCGGTCTATGAGCGCTACGGGTTCGAGCCGGTGGAAACACCCGCGATGGAATACACCGACGCGCTCGGCAAATTTTTGCCCGATCAGGACCGGCCGAACGAGGGCGTGTTCTCGTTCCATGACGACGACGAGCAGTGGATCAGCTTACGCTACGATCTCACCGCGCCGCTCGCGCGGTACGTCGCGGAGAATTTCCAGAATCTCGCGCTGCCCTATCGCAGCTATCGCGCCGGCTACGTGTTCCGCAACGAGAAGCCGGGCCCCGGCCGCTTCCGCCAGTTCATGCAGTTCGATGCGGACACTGTGGGTTCGGCGTCGCCCGCCGCCGATGCCGAGATGTGCATGATGGCCGCCGACACCATGGAAGCGCTCGGCATCCCGCGCGGGCAGTATGTGGTGAGGGTCAACAACCGCAAGGTGCTCGATGGCGTGCTCGAGAGCATCGGCCTCGGCGGCGACGAGAATGCGGGACGACGGCTGACGGTGCTGCGCGCGATTGATAAGCTGGATAAATTTCCAGTTGAAGAAGTGAAAAAACTTCTTGGGCCTGGACGCTGGGACGGCGGCGAGGAAGGCAAGGGAGATTTTACGAAAGGAGCAGGGCTCAACGATGACCAAGCAGAAACGGTGTTACGTGCGACCTCGCGAGGATTCGTTGCGGGGCGTCTGAATGAGGATGGTAGTGGAGGAATCAACAACCTTGATACGGTAGTTCTATTGCGTTCCTGCGCCGACAATAAAATTCTACATGAGGGTTGCGACGAGCTGCGAGCTATTGCTGAGCTTGTGGAGGCAAGCGGCTACGGGGCGACGTCAACAAATCCAGATGTGCGTGTAATCATCGATCCCTCCGTCGTGCGCGGCCTCGAATATTACACCGGTCCCGTTTTCGAAGTTGAACTGCTGCTCGAAACGAAAGACGAGAAAGGCCGCCCGGTGCGGTTCGGCTCGGTCGGCGGCGGCGGGCGCTACGACGGTCTGGTTTCGCGGTTTCGCGGCGAGCCGGTGCCGGCGACGGGCTTCTCCATCGGCGTGTCGCGGCTGCAGGCGGCGCTCACGATGCTCGGCAAGCTGGATACGAAACCGCAGCCGGGCCCCGTGGTCGTCACCGTGTTCGGCGGCGAGATCGCGGGCTACCAGAAAATGGTTGCGGACCTGCGCAACTCTCCTGTCGATCCTTCAAGGCCGGATGGGCCTCGCATCCGCGCCGAACTCTATCTCGGCAACCCAAAACATTCGCTGGGTCAGCAGATGAAATACGCCGACAAGCGCAACTCGCCGTGTGCCATCATTCAGGGGTCGGACGAGAAGGCCGCTGGCAAAATCCAGATCAAGGATCTGATCGCCGGCGCCGGGCTGACCTCGATCGAAGACCGCGCGGAATATCTCAGGAAGCAGGCCGAGGCGCAGATCGAGGTCGGCGAAGGCGATCTGGTCGCGGAGGTGCAAAAGCTGCTCGCGCGCCATGATGTGAGGTGGGGTTGATACCAGTGTAGTCGTCTTCCCCGCGAAAGCGGGGAACCAGTATTCCGGAACGCTGATAGTCAAATGCGACGTTGCGGGTTACTGGATCATCCGCCTTCGCGGATGATGACCGACAATTTCAAACGAAACCAACCGGGAGAATCACAATGCCTGAGATTACCGTGAGCATGGCCGAGGGCCGCAGCGACGAACAGAAGGCCGGCATGATGCGCGACATCACCCAGGCGCTGGTGAAGAACCTCGGCGTCGATGCCGACGCGGTCGTCATTCAGATCAACGAGGCGCCGCTCCGTCACAAGATGAAGGGCGGCAAGACGTTTGTGGAACGCGCGGCGGCGGCGAAGAAGTAGCGCGGCGCCGCGAGTTTCTTCACCCTCTCCCCTTGTGGGAGAGGGTGGCGAGAACGAGCGCAGCGAATTCGAGCCGGGTGAGGGGTAGCATGAGGACTTCACCCCTCACCCGCCTTCGCTTCGCTCAGGCACCCTCTCCCACGAGGGGAGAGGGGAAAAACTAGAAAAACATCGCGACGTGCTGGCGGCTGATCATCGCCGGTTCGCCCCTCGCGTTCCACACCGTCATGGTCTGGCTGGTATAGCCGTCGGCGGCGCTGTCGGCCCTGACGCGCACCAGCCACCAGCCGTCGTCCGTCTCGATCCTGTCGGTCAGCATGTCGATCGACCATGTCATGGTGCTGATCGCGCCGGGGCCCGCGGCGGTTGCCAGCACGCCGGGCGGGGGCGCATCCGCCAGCGCCAGCAGCGAGACCAGCGACGGTTTCAGCGCGGGGTCGCGATGCCGCAGCCAGATCGTCATGTCGGGCTCATCGGCGCCGCTGAAGGGCAGGTGCTTGCCTGCGGACTTGCCCTCGATGTGTTGCAGGAAGTGCAGGAACGGCGGCGCGCCCGCGAAGAACGGCGGGCAGGCCTCGGGCCGCGGTGGCGTCGGCGCGGCGACCGTATCGACCACGACCGATGACGGCCGTGCTGCGCCAAAACACAACATCGCGCGCGTGGCAAAGCCGCCGTCGCCCAGGAGATCGGTGGAGGCGAATACGGTGGATTTGCCCCGCCGCAGCACGCTCGGTTGAATCCGCAGTTGGCCTGAGGCGGGGCCGGCGAACGACACCTGCGCCGAGCGCAGCGGTGGCAGATCGGGGATCGTCCGCTGCGTCGCTTCAAGGCACAGCGCGGCGCCGAGTCCGCCATAGACGGTGCGGCCCTGCAGCCAGTCGTCGCTGACGGTGACGCTCCATGCGTCGCCGTCGCGTTCGAGTCCATTTAGCAACGCGGTGAATTCGCTCATGTCAGGTTCCGGCGCTGGATTATTAGATGATGAGTATCATCTATATCGGTCGACAGCGAATGTCCACGTCATGTCACACGGACTTGCTTCCCGGCTGCGCGCGTCCTACGACCAAGCCATGGATGCCCGTGATTTCGTCAAGGTCGGCATGAGCGCCGAACGCATGCTGGTGGTGCCGCCGGAGCGCACCGTCGGCCATTTCGTGCCCGGCATGCCGATGGTCTATGCGACGCCGATGATGATTCTCGAGATGGAGATGACCTCGGGCGACGCCATTTCGAAATATCTGCCGGAGGGCTGGGTCACCGTCGGCACCGAGGTCGATATCCGTCACCTCGCAGCGACCGGCGTCGGCGAGAGGGTGCGGACCACGGCGCGGGTGATCGCGGTGGAGCGCAAGGTGATCCGGTTCGAGGTCGAGGCGTTCGACAGCGTCCGCCGCATCGGCGAAGGCCGCCACGCGCGCGGCTTCATCAATGTCGCCAGTTTCGAGAAGCGGTTCGGGGTGGGATGATCTGCTCCCTCGCCCCGCGCTTTGCGGGGAGAGGTCAAAGCAACCTCTACTTCGGCACCATCGCCTTGAGTTTTTGCAGGTCGCCCAGGTTCATCTTGAGGCCGCCCGGCATGACGATGTCGCCCGGCTTCTGGTCTGCCTTGCAGGCCCCGGTCCATTTGGCATCCAGCGTCA
Organism: Pseudomonadota bacterium; assembly: GCA_018240625.1. Lineage (GTDB taxonomy): Bacteria > Pseudomonadota > Alphaproteobacteria > Rhizobiales > Xanthobacteraceae > Nitrobacter. The sequence continues at coordinate 8,291 of JAFEFK010000065.1, read as the reverse complement.
TCTTGCTCTCGTGCGTTCCGAGCTTGCCGCCTTCGCTGTGCGATGTCACCTTCACGGTATAGGCAGAGTTGAAATCGCCCGAGGTTTCGGCGTGCGAGGTGACGGTCGCGCCGCCCACCGTGCAGACGGAGTCCGACACGTAACCGGCCGCGGTTTTCTGAATGTCGTTCTTCGAGCAGGTCTGCTTGGCCGCCGGCGCGAACTCCGATGTGAACTCGCGGTCGATGGCCTCGCTGGTGCACTGCTGGATCGCGACGTTCGGCAGCTTGGAGCCCTCGTGCTGCATGTGGATTTCCCACAGGCCTGCCTTCCGGATCGGCATTTCAACGGATGCGGCCAGCGCCGGCGCGGCACAGAGCAGGGCCAGCGGCAGCATCTGAACCGGGAAGCGAAGAGATCGTCGCGTCATGCGCAAGCTCCTTCAGATCATGGCGGGAAGGGCCATCTTCGTCGGCTTAATAACGGGTCCGCAGTGGACGTTCGTTGGCGCCGTAGGGCACCCAGCGGCAGGCGAACGAGATGTAGCCGCCCGGATGGGGCTGGGCACCGAGGAATTTCACGACCTTGCCGTAGCGCGCGCAGTGATCGATCGCGAGCGCGCGGATATCGCTCTGCCCGACCAGCGAATAGGAGATGATGCCGCCGGTGTCGTTGCCCTTGAACGGCGGCACCCAATCGGCCCGCGCCGGTCCGCAAACCAGCACGCCCGTGATCGCCGCAAGAAAAGCCGCTCCGGTCAGTCGCATCGTCATCTCCATCGTTGCGACTCAACCTTAAAGCGCCGCTTGGCCCATGAAAAGAACGGCAGGCTGTCAATATGGAGTTGCGCGCAGGGTGTTGCCGCGCTGCACTTGACCTTGCACGGGCTTCGCGGCACCGTCCGGGCCTGATCACCGGCGGACTCCCCCATGCGCAACCTCGTCATATCCTTGAAACAAATCGGCTTCGGCGTCGCGATGCTCGGCTTTCTGGCGATGGCGCCGGCGGCGCAGGCCGCCAATCCGCTGGAACTGAACTTCTGGCTCTCCGGCCCGCGCTACGACGGGCAGGTGGCGAATTGCGAGGCCGGGCTGTCGACCATCACCTCGCAATTCCAGGAGAAGGAAAGCACTTACTGGAATTCCCCGCTGCAAATCACGGCATACAGCCGCGTCCACGAAACCGCGTTCCGGCCCTGGCAGTCCGACAACATTCCGCGCCGCTACTGCACCGCCGATGCGATGGTCAGCGACGGCAAGGTCCGCACCGTGAATTATTCGATCATCGAGGACGGTGGTATCGCGGGCTTCGGCCATGGCGTCGAATGGTGCGTCGTCGGTCTCGACCGGGACTGGGCTTACAATCCGCGCTGCCGCGCCGCGCGGCCCTGAGTTTTCCCGACCCACCGCTTTTCCCGGCGACCTGCGTCGATTACGCTCGCCGGGATTCGTCGTTCCTGAAAAGGTCTTGCGCCACGGCCGGGCTCCGGGCCGCGCTAGTGGAGCGAATTCGACATTCGCCACCCACCTAGCAGCGAGTCCGGGAAGCGGGTGTCAAATTCAAATCTCCACGAGTGTCTTGTATTTGCTAATGGTGCTTGGATTCTGACATTTGCACCGGGATCTGCTGGAACGGGATGCAAATGTTGGAATCGGACCACTAGGAGTTTCGCATCATGATGTGGGTGTCTCGCTCGGCGGCTGTGCTCTGTTTTTGTGTGCTGACCCTTTTCGCCGGACTGGCCAATCCGGCCTCGGCCCAGGACCGCCGCCAGAATGCGCCGGGCGCGTTCGATTTCTATGTGCTGTCGCTGTCGTGGTCGCCGTCGTTCTGCGCGCAGGCCGCGGAGCGCGGCAGCAGCGGCCGCTCGCAGCAGGCGCAGTGCGGGGGCAGGCCGTTCTCGTTCGTGGTGCACGGCCTGTGGCCGCAATACGAGCACGGCTTTCCGGATTACTGCCAGCGTCCCTCGCCGCGGCTCGATCACCGCATCATGACCTCGATGCTGGATCTGATGCCGGCGCCCGGCCTGATCTACAACGAGTGGGACAAGCACGGCACCTGCTCGGGGCTCGGCGAACGCGCCTATTTCGAAGCCGTCCGCAAGGCCCGCGCCGGCGTGAAAATTCCCGCTGAATTCCTCGATCTCGCAGCGCCCAAGACCATTGCGCCCGATGCGATTGAAGACGCCTTCATCAAGGACAATCCGGGCCTCAGCCATTCCGCGATCGCCGTGATCTGCGACCGTAACAGGCTCAGCGAGGTGCGGATTTGCATGAGCAAGGATCTACAATTCCGTGCCTGCGAGGAAATCGATCGCCGCGCCTGCCGCAGGGACCAGGTGACGATGCCGCCGGTGCGCGGCGGGTAGCAGGTGGCATTGTCGTTGGCGTCGTCCCCGCGAACGCGGGGACCCATACGCCGTGGCATCGCAATTCAGCAGATGTCGTATCCTAAACCGGGTAATCTCTCTTCGTCCTGTCATGGACGTCGGGGATTCTGGATCCCTGCGTTCGCAGGGACGACTGAAGGACGGGTTACTTTCAACCCGTGATGTCGTAACCATCGCGCATGAACTATCGCCATGCCTTTCATGCCGGAAACTTCGCCGATGTGATCAAGCACATCGTGCTGGTGCGCATCCTGACCTATCTGCAGGATAAGCCGGCAGCGTTTCGCGTCATCGACACCCATGCCGGGGCTGGCGTCACCGATCTTACGGGCGAGGAGGCGAGCCGCGGCGGCGAATGGCTCACCGGCATCGCGCGGGTGATGCAGGCGCGGTTTTCGGAAACCGCCGGGCCGCTGGTCGCGCCATATCTCGACATCGTCAGGGCGTTCAATCCGCAGCGCGCTCTGCAAGCGTATCCAGGTTCGCCGCTGATCGCGCGCGCCCTGCTGCGGCCGCAGGATCGTCTGGTGGCGTGCGAGCTCGAGCCCATCGCCCGCAAGCATCTGATCGCAGCACTGCGCCGCGACACCCAGGCGCGCGTGGTCGATCTCGACGGCTGGGTGGCGCTGCCAGCCTTCGTACCGCCGAAGGAGCGGCGCGGGCTGGTGCTGATCGATCCGCCGTTCGAGCGCAAGGACGAATTTGAACGGCTCGCAACCGGTTTTGCGGAGGCTTTCGCGAAATGGCCGACCGGCAGCTACATGCTGTGGTATCCGGCGAAAAGCCGCCGGGCGACGGATGACCTGGCGCGGCGCGTTGCGATTGCAACTGGCGGTGGGGCGGACAAATGTCTTCGCCTGGAATTCAGCGTGGCGCCGCAGATCGCGGACGGGGTGCTGACCTCGGCCGGTCTCTTGATCGTCAATCCGCCGTGGACGCTGATGGCCGAGCTCAAGGCGATCCTTCCCGAACTGGAAAAGCCGTTGGGTCAGGGCGGTGCTGCCCGGTTCAGGCTGGAGGCGGTTCGGGCCTGACGCATCCCGATCTCTCTGTTCCATTTTCGTCGTAGTCAGTTCGCGGGGAACCGTATTATGCTGACGACGCTGCGACTGGCTTTACGTTCCGCTTCCGCAAATGGGGGCGGCGGAGTGACAAGGCCTCTGATGCGTCCCGGCCGAACAGGCCCACATCGCCGGGATGGCCGCGATGGCCGTGTTTTCTCGAAGGTGAATGTCCGGTCGAGCCGGCGCGCGGAGGGCGCGGCGGCACAGCAATGCGGGGAGAGGAGTTTCCCGATGGCTCTGACTGGGATGGTCAAGTTCTTCAACGCAGAGCGCGGCTACGGCTTCATCAAGCCGGACGATGGCGGCCGCGATGTCTTCGTTCACATCACGGCTGTGGAGCGGGCCGGATTGAAGGAACTGGCCGAAGGGCAGCGGATCACATACGAGGTCGAGCCGGACAAGAAGGGCAAAGGCCCCAAGGCCGTCAATCTGGTGATCTCGTCCTGAAGCGGTCGCTGCTCGGTGCTCGTCGGACTGCGCCGTGTCTCGTGCGCATGCCCGCATTTCGCGGTGCGCGGCAACACGCCATCGTCACGCAAAAAAAATCCCGGCCGCGAACGGCCGGGAGTTGAACGTGATCGATGTTCTTGTTGTTGTATCCGGCAGAAAATCAGAAGTGATAGTTCACGCCGGCGCGCACTAGCCCGAACTGATAGCTGTTGGGAACGCCGGTGATGGTGAAGCGGCTGTCCGAGAGATCGACGTAGAGATATTCGACCTTCGCCGTCCAGTTCTGATAGATGCCGAATTCGGCGCCGACGCCGACGGTCCAGCCCGCATTGGTGTGGGATTCCGACAGGCCGAAGGTTTCACCGCGCAATTCGCCGAAGGCGAGACCGCCGGTGCCATAGACCATAATGTTGTTGAAGGCATAGCCGACGCGGCCACGTACCGTGCCGAACCATGGATTGGAGAATTTCCACGGCGCAAAGGTGTCATCGGCCGCGCTGGCCTGAATATCGCCTTCGATACCGAACACGAGCGGGCCATTCTGCCAGTTGTAGCCGCCCTGGATGCCGCCGAATACGCCGTTCGGCTTGGTGGCGCTGTTCTCGACGCTGCCCCAGGCATAACCGAGGTTGCCGCCGAGATAGGGACCGGCCCAGCTATAGGCATTGAGCGGCTGATTGACCGTATAAGGTTGGCGATAGGGGAGATCGGCCGCATGCGCGGATGTCACCAGCGCCGTCGACGCCAGGGCTGCCAATGTCGCGGCCGCGATTATTGTCTTACTCATCTCGACTCTCCACCACGCTTCACTGTCGTCCCGCCGTGATCGTCGCGTGGCAATCTTTGCGCCGCGCGCCCGTACGGTTACGAATTCAAAAATCTTATGCGTAGAATTTATCGAGACTTTTAAGTTAAATGGGTCTTAAGACGGTCCATCTGCCGCCGCTCGTTCTTAATGAAGTATTACCGGCATTGCGGCGCCGGGAACCGGCGGGACGCGCACCCCAATCCTCCCACCGAGCCACGGCGCGGCTCGGCGGTGGCCGGAAGCGGCAGTGGCCAGCGCAGGGTCGCTGGCATCGGCCGGGTTCATCGCTTAACTGAGAGCCATGACGAGCGATTCTTCCGATCCCGCGAACGTGACCCGGCCGGGCCCATCGGCGGCCACGGGGCCCGATGTGCCGCCGGGGGACCGGTTGCGGGCTGCCGGGTCCGCCGGGGACGTCGATCCCGCCACCGTCGAGGCCGAGGACGACGACGAGGGCCGGCTGCCGAAAATGCCGGACGAGCCTGGTGATGCGGTGGCCGAAGGCCCGCTCGCGGTCGGCCGCGCTGCTATCGAGCACGCCGTCCGCCATGCGCCGACATCGCCGGGCGTCTATCGCATGCTGAATGCCGCGCACGACGTGTTGTACGTCGGCAAGGCCAAGAACGTCCGCAAGCGCCTGTCGTCCTACGCGCGGCCCACGGGACAGGTGCTGCGGATCGCGCGCATGATTGCGGCGACGTCGACCGTCGAGATCATATCGACCGGAACCGAGACCGAAGCGCTGCTGCTCGAAGCCAACCTGATCAAGCAATTGCGGCCGCGCTTCAATGTCCAACTGCGTGACGACAAGTCGTTTCCCTATATCCTGATCACAGGGGATCACTGGGCGCCGCAGATTCTCAAGCACCGCGGCGCGCAGTCGCGGCCCGGCCGCTACTTCGGACCGTTCGCGTCGGCGGGCGCGGTCGGCCGCACCATCACCGCGTTGCAGCGCGCGTTTCTGATACGCTCCTGCACCGACTCGTTCTTCGAAAGCCGCACCCGGCCGTGCCTGCTGTATCAGATCAAGCGATGCGCCGGACCGTGCACGAACGAGATCGATTTTCCTGGTTATACCGGACTGGTGCGCGAGGCGACCGACTTTCTGTCCGGCCGCAGCCGTGCCGTGAAGCAGGAACTCGCGCGCGAAATGGAGAAGGCGTCTGACGATCTGGCCTTCGAGCGCGCCGCGCTCTATCGCGATCGCCTCGCGGCGCTGTCGGCGATCCAGTCGCAGCAGGGCATCAATCCGCGCACGGTGGAAGAGGCCGATGTGTTCGCGATCCATCAGGAGGGCGGCTATTCCTGCGTCGAGGTCTTTTTCTTTCGCACCGGCCAGAACTGGGGCAACCGCGCCTATTTCCCGCGCGCGGAAAAATCGTTCACGCCCGAGGAAGTGCTGGGTTCTTTCCTGGCGCAATTCTACGACGACAAGCCGCCGCCGAAACTGATTCTGGTGTCGCATACCATCGAGGAAAGCCAGTTGCTCGCCGATGCGCTGTCGATCAAGGCCGGTTTCAAGGTCGAGGTCTCGACGCCGCAGCGCGGCGAAAAGAAAGAGCTGATCGCGCACGCGCTGACCAATGCCCGGGAAGCGCTGGGACGCAAACTGTCGGATACCGTGACGCAAAGCCGCCTGCTGAACGGCATGGCGGCTGCCTTGGGTTTGCCGCATGCGCCGCGGCGCATCGAAGTCTACGACAACAGCCATATTCAGGGCACCAATGCGGTCGGCGCCATGATCGTCGCAGGTCCCGAAGGCTTTTTGAAAAACCAGTACCGCAAGTTCAACATCAAGTCCGAGGGCCTGACGCCGGGCGACGATTACGCAATGATGCGTGAGGTGCTGGAGCGACGCTTCAAGCGGCTGCTGACGCAGCAAGCTGCCGCCGATCCGGAAAAACCTGAGGTTTCCGAGAAAGATGCCGATGCCGTGCCGCAATGGCCCGACCTCGTGATCATCGACGGCGGTCTCGGTCAGCTCAATGCCGTGCGTGGAATTTTCGACGCGCTGGGACTGACCCAAGGGCCGGCCAAGGTGTCGCTGATGGCGGTCGCCAAGGGGCCGGACCGCGATGCCGGCCGCGAAACCCTGTTTCTGCCGGATCGTCCCGCCATCAAGCTCGAGCCGCGCGATCCGATCCTGTATTTTATCCAGCGGCTGCGCGATGAGGCGCATCGCTTCGTCATCGGTTCGCATCGCAAACTGCGCAAGAAGGACATCCGCGAGGCGGGATTGCAGGAAATTCCAGGCATCGGTCCGACCCGCAAGCGGGCGCTGTTGCATCACTTCGGCACCCTGAAGGAGATCGAGCGTGCCTCCGTATCCGACCTCGGCAAGGTTCCGGGCATCAGTGCCGAAAGCGCGCGCAAGATCTTCGATTTTTTCCACGCTCAGCCGGGCTGAACGGGATTTTGTTGTAATATCCAAGCGGTATTTTTCGTATGTGGGCTGTCGGGCAAGCTGCCGATAACCTGGCGTCAGCCGAAAAGCGGTACAGGGCCGGTTGACGTTCGCGCCGTAGCGGTATTGGTAAGACGAATGAACACTGTGACCACCCGAGGGACTGCGGCGAAGCGCACATTTTCGCTTCCGAATATCCTGACATGCGCGCGGATAGCCGCGATCCCCGTGGTGGTAGGCTGCGTCTACGCGCAGTCGATCATGGACGGGCCGCTGTGGCTGCGCTGGGTCGCGCTGGGGGTGTTTATCGCGGCCGGCATCACCGATTTCTTCGACGGCTATTATGCGCGGATCTGGGATCAGCAATCGGCTTTCGGCAAGATGCTCGACCCGATCGCCGACAAGCTGCTGGTGGCGTCCTGTCTGCTGATGCTGGCGGCGGACGGAATTATCCATGGCTGGACGTTGTGGGCCGCGATCGTGATCCTGTGCCGCGAGATTCTGGTCTCGGGCCTGCGCGAACATCTCGCCGAGCTGCGCGTCAGCGTGCCCGTGACCAAGCTTGCGAAGTGGAAGACCACGGCACAACTGATTGCGATCGGCTTCCTGCTGGCCGGCGAGGCGGGCGATCTGGTGTTTCCGTTCGTGACGCAGATCGGACTTCTGTTGCTCTGGATATCGGCGATCTTCACCATCTACACCGGCTGGGATTATTTCCGCGCGGGCATTCATCACCTCATCGAGGAGGATGAAAAATGAAGGTGCTTTACTTCGCCTGGGTGCGAGAACGTGTCGGCAAGGCTGAGGAAATCGTCGATCCGCCGGCAGCGGTTCGCACCGTGGGCGATCTGATCGGATGGCTCAGGACGCGCGGCGACGAATACGCCCATGCGTTCGAGGCGCCGCGCGTCATCCGCGCCGCCATCGACCATACGCACGTCAAACCGGAAACGACGATCGCCGGTGCGCGCGAGATTGCGTTCTTTCCGCCGATGACCGGCGGCTGATTTTGGCTGTGGCGACTGGCAACTCATGAGTTCGCGATCGAACTATGCCGTGCATTTCGTTTCACCTCTCCCATGGGGAGAGGTCGGATCGCACGGCCGCGCAATTGCGCGGTGGGGCGATCCGGGTGAGGGGTTTAGACTTGTCGATAAATCGTACCCCCTCACCCCAACCCTCTCCCCCTGGGAGAGG
>JAFEFK010000659.1 GCA_018240625.1 Pseudomonadota bacterium | reverse complement strand
GTCCGATCATTGTTCCCACGCAGCGGCTTTATAACAAGGCAATGGCGGCAAGCCCAAGGCGCAAAAAAGCTAAAGCATGTCTGGAGCAACAGCCCAAATATTTCAGCCATCACGCGCCGACGCCTAGCCGGGTCGCCAGCCGGCTAGGCCGGTTCAGCCGTGAAAATCCTCATGCAGCATGCCGAACAGCAGGTGATCCTGCCAGATGCCGTTGATGCAGAGATAGCGGCGCGCGAGTCCCTCGCGGGTGAAGCCGCATTTTTCAAGCACCCGGATCGACGGCGCGTTACTGGGAATACACGCCGCCTCGATGCGATGCAGGTTCAATTCGCCGAACAGCGCCGGCAGCAGAACGCGCAGTGCATCCGTCATGTAACCATGGCGCGCGTAGGGTTCGCCGATCCAGTACCCGATGGTGCCCGCCTGCACGATGCCGCGGCGGACATTGGCGAGCGTGACGCCACCGAGCATGGCGCCATCGGATTCCCGAAACACAATGAACGGATAGGATTTATCGCCGGCGATATCCTCCGCGTAACGGCGCAGCCGCCGCCGGAAGCCGGCTCGCGTCAGATCATCCGACGGCCAGATCGGCTCCCATGGCGTCAGATAGGCGCGGCTGTAATCGCGCAGTTGCGCCCATTGCAGAAAGTCCGACATCTGCGGCGCGCGGAGCAACAGGCCGTGTCCCCGCGGCATGAGCGCCGCCGGCGCGCTGGATGGCAAACGAAACAGGACCATGACGGAATCCCAGGAGCCGCCTCAGGACACTAGTGCAGGCGGGTTTTGGCCTTCGACCGTGTCAATCCTTCCGCAAAAGCCACGGCCGTGTCTAGTCCCCGCCCGCTGCCGAGCGCGGCGACCGCGGGGCGGCTGCGCGTCATGAGACCGCGCGCCACGTCGCGGGTCGATTCGGCGCTCACGGCGTCGATCCGGGCCATCAGTTCCGGCACACTCTGCGGCCGCCCGTAAGCGAGCATGTGACGCGCCAGTTGCTCGGCGCGGGCGCTGCAACTCTCCAGCGCCATCAAGAGCCCGGCTTTCATCTGCGCCTTCGCGCGCGCGATTTCGGCCTCGGTCAGCGTCTCGACTGCTTCGTTGATGACGTCGACGATCACTTCCATCATTTCCGGCGCGTCACTTGGATCGGTCCCGGTGTAGAGCCCGAAAAAGCCGGTGTCGGCGTAAGGCGCATGAAACGTATAGATCGAATAGCACAGCCCACGCTTCTCGCGGACCTCCTGGAACAGCCGCGAGGACATGCCGCCGCCAAGAATATTGGTGAACACCTGCAAGGAGAACAGCGAGAGGTCGGTCTGCGGCAACCCTTCCAGCGCAAGCGTCAGATGCGCCTGTTCGAGGTCGCGATGCACCACTTTGCTGCCACCCTCGCCGAACATCGCGGCTTGCGGCTTCGGCGCCGGCGTGGCGTCGAAGCTTGCGAAGCGCCGTTCAACCTCGGCAACCACCGCCTTGTGGTCGACCGCTCCCGCGGCCGCCACCACCATGTCCGGCCCGCGGTAGTGCGTGGTGAGATAGCCGCGCAGCGTGTCGCGGTTGAATTGCTTCAGGGTCTTCGGCGTGCCCAGCAGCGAACGTCCCATCGGCTGGTCGGGATAGCAGAGTTCGTTGAGATGCTCGAACACGACGTCGTCGGGCGTATCCTGCGCCGCGCCGATTTCCTGTTCGATCACGCTCTTCTCGCGCTCGAGTTCTTCGGCATCGAAACTGGGATTGGCAAGGATATCGCTGAGCACCTCAAGCGCAAGCGGTACGTCGGCCTTCATCACACGCGCATAGTAGGCTGTGGTCTCGACGCTGGTTGCGGCGTTGAGATCGCCGCCGACCGCCTCGATCTCCTCGGCGATCTCGCGCGAGGATCGCGTCGTGGTGCCCTTGAACGCCATGTGTTCGAGCAAATGCGAAATGCCGTGCTCGTTGGCCTTCTCGTCGCGACCGCCGACTCCGGTCCACACCCCGAGCGCCGCCGTTTCCAGATGCGGCATGGTGTCGGTGACAACCGTCAAGCCGGAGGGAAGCTTGGTGACATCGACACTCATCCGGCAACTCCATGCTTGGCGGCGCGGCTGACGGACAGCACGAACCGTTCGATTTCAGCCTGGTCGTTGGGCACGACCCTGATCTGCTCGGGCCGCGTCATCAATCCGTCGAGCCAGGCCGGCAATTCCGGCCGCACGCCACAGGCGGCTTCGACCGCATCGGGAAATTTCGCGGCATGCGCGGTCGACAGCACGATGTTCGGAATCTTGGAATCCGGCGTATCCCGATCGGCCACCGCCAGTGCGACCGCGGTATGAGGGTCGACGAGATCGCCGGCCTCGCGCCACGCCGCGCGGATCGCGGCCGCGGTCTCGGTCTCGTCGGCGCGACCCGCATCGAAGTCGGCGCGGATCGCGGCCAGAACGGAATCGGGCAGCACAAATCGCCCGGACTGCGCAAGCGACGCCATCAGCGCACGCACCCGCACCGCATCCCGCCCCGTCGCCTCGAACAGCAGACGCTCGAAATTCGACGAAATCTGAATGTCCATCGACGGCGATGCGGTCGCATGAACCTCGCGCACCTCGTAGATGCCGGTCTTCAGCGTGCGCGCCAGGATATCGTTGACGTTGGCGGCAATGCGCAGGCACCGCACCGGCAAACCCATTTTCTTGGCGACGTAGCCTGCGAAGATGTCGCCGAAATTTCCAGTCGGTACGGTGAAATCGACGGTGCGCTGGGGCGAGCCGAGCGCGACCGCCGAGGTAAAATAATAAACCACCTGCGCGACGATCCGCGCCCAGTTGATCGAGTTGACGCCGGAGAGCGACACGGAATCGCGGAAGCGATGGTTGTTGAACAGCCCCTTCACGATCGCCTGACAGTCGTCGAAATTGCCTTCGACCGCGAGCGCATGCACGTTCGCCGCGCCTGTTGTGGTCATCATGCGCCGCTGCACGTCGGAGATGCGGCCGTTCGGGAACAGCACGATAAGGTCGACGCGGTCACGGTTGGCAAACGCATCGACCGCCGCGCCGCCGGTATCGCCCGATGTCGCAACCACGATGGTGGTGCGCTGGCCGCGCTGCGCCAGCGCGTGATCCATCAGCCGCGACAGCAACTGCATCGCCACGTCCTTGAACGCGAGCGTCGGGCCGTGAAACAATTCCAGCACAAATTGATTGGGGCCGATCTGATCGAGCGGCACCACCGCAGGATGCCGGAACGTCGCATAGGCCTCGTTGGCCATGCGGCCGAGATCGGCGTCGGAAATGTCCCCGGCGACGAATGGCTTGATCACCTCGACCGCCACTTCCCAGTACGGCCGGCCGAAAAAGCCCGCGATGGATTTGGGATCAAGCTGCGGCCAGACCTCGGGCACATAGAGACCGCCGTCGCGGGCGAGCCCCGTCAGCATCACATCGCAGAAACCTAATTTCGGAGCCTCGCCCCGGGTCGAAAGATAGTGCGTCAAACCGGCCTCCAAAGGCAGGGCATACGGCCAAACCTTTGATATCTGATGATTATTTTTTCACCTTGGGGTGAAAATCGACGGGCACCATAAGCGGTTTGATGCCAAGGGGAAACCGGTTGTTTTTCATCCTCTCCTTGATAGGGAGGGCCGATGCGCGTGAAACGCGCAGCGGGGTCGGGTGAGATATCCAACCTATCCCTGCAACGCCGCGATCGCCTCGGACGACGTGACGATCGTTGCGAACTCGCCGTTGAGATTGGCAAGCGTCATGGCGTGGATGGCGTCCGCTGTGTGAACATCGCCATCGGGACCGGTGCGGTCGAACGTCCAGGTAGCATCGCGAACCAGCCGCGCATCGAAACCGAGATGGCCCGCCCTCGTTTCCGGACGTGCGGTTATGCCCGCCGCTGCCCGCGCCACCATACGCCGAACGCGATCAGCACGGCGAAGGCCAAGCCGAACCATGTGATGGCATATTGCATGTGATCGTCCTTCAGATGCACATCGAGCGGCCCGGGCTTCGGAATGCCGCTCGCAGGCACCGGCGTCTCGAGATCGATGTAAAACGGCGCAACCTTCTCCCAGCCGAGCGCCTGCGTCATCGCGCCGACATCGCGGGCAAACCACAATCGTTTGCCGCGATTCGCCGATGGCGTCAGCATGCCCGCCTTTTCCGGAAACCTGAGATAGCCGGTCATGGTGACGGGCTGGCCGGTCACCAGTCCCATCACCGCGCGATCCTGCTCGGCGCGGTCCTGCATGGTGTTCTGCACGAAGCCCGCGTCGACGATCACGGTGCGGCCATCGGGCAATTGCGCCGGCAGGAACGCCCAGGTGCCCGCTCCGGCAACGTCGGTGCGGACCGCGGAACCGGAGCTGTAGACCATCGCGTCGGGAAGCGATTCATACGTCGCCGAAAAACTCACGCGGAGAAATTCGTCTTTCGCCGGCGTCAGCGCAGCCCACTGCGCGGGTGGTGGCAGCGCAACGGGCGGCGCGGCAAGCCGCTCGGTGAGCGCTGCGATCAGCGCATGCTTCTCGACCCGGCGTTGGAGTTGCCAGACGCCGAGGCTGATAAGGAACGCCAGCATCGCCAGCGTGAAAATGCCAAAACCAAGCCCGCGGCGTGGAGAGGAAGCGTTCATTTGGAATCGCGATTGATCAGCCGACCTTCCGCAGCCTTGTGATGGAACTGCAAGGAGATCAGCAGCGATTTCATCGCGCGCAATGGCCACAGTGTGACGGCCAGGACCAATGGGATCCACAATGCGGCATGCACCCAGAACGGCGGCTGATATTTCACTTCAACGATCAGCGCCGCGGCGACCACGATGAACCCGGCGATCAGGATGATGAACACGGCGGGCCCATCGCCGGCATCGATGAACGCGTAGTCGAGGCCGCATGTCTCGCAGGACGGCCGCAACGTCAGAAAGCCCTGATAGAGCTTGCCGCGGCCGCAGCGCGGACATCTGCACGAGAGTCCGCGGGTCGCGCTCTGAAACACCGAGGCCGGCATGTCGTAATCGTTCATGGTTCTTGTCGCAAAAACAGAAAGGGCGGCCCTGCGGCCGCCCCTTCCTAGCAGATTATCACGATCAATGCGCAGCGTGCGCCATAGTCTCGGCGCCGTGGCCCCAGACGTAGATGCAGATGAACAGGAACAGCCAAACCACGTCGACGAAATGCCAGTACCAGGCCGCGAATTCGAAGCCGAGGTGCTGCGTCGGGGTGAAGTGTCCGGCATAGGCGCGCAACAAACACACGATCAGGAAGATCGTTCCGACCAGCACGTGGAAGCCATGGAAGCCGGTCGCCATGAAGAACGTCGCGCCATAGATATTGCCGGCAAAGCTGAACGCCGCGTGGTGATACTCATAAGCCTGCACGCAGGTGAAGCAGGCCCCGAGCAAGATGGTCAGGATCAGACCCCACTTCAGGCCCTGACGATCGTTTTCGAGCAGCGCGTGGTGCGCCCACGTCACCGTGGTGCCCGAGGTGAGCAGGATCAGGGTGTTGAGCAGCGGCAGATGCCAGGGATCGAAGGTCTCGATACCCTTGGGCGGCCAGACGCCGCCGAACAGCGCGTCGCGGGTCACATGCACGGGATCGCCGGGAAATAGCGAGGAGTTGAAGAAGGCCCAGAACCAGGCCACGAAGAACATCACTTCGGAGGCGATGAACAGGATCATGCCGTAGCGATGGCTGATCTGGACCACGCGGGTGTGGTCACCCTTGTACTGGGCTTCGCGGATGACGTCGCCCCACCAGCTCGCCATGGTGTAGAGCACGCCGATGACGCCGACGCCGAACACGATGGGCGCGGCGCTGTAAAGATGATGCATCCAGCTGATGGCGCCGACGGCCATGATCAAAGCCGAGATGGAGCCGACGATCGGCCACGGTGAGGGATCAACGAGGTGATAATCGTGATGCTTGACTTGCGCCGTCGCCATTAAAGTCTCTCCGTATGCGGTGCCGGTCGTATTCGGCACATGTTCGTCTCAAAAATCAATCCGGTTCAGCCGTCGAAGGTCAGATGTTATCCCTTGCGCTTGTCCGGCTCGCCCGCCGCCACCGGCTTCGGCGCGGGCTCCTTCACCGGATAGAACGTATAGGACAAGGTAATGGTGTTGACGCCGTCGTTCTCGCTGTCCTTGGCGAACGCCTGATCGACGTAGAAGACCACGGCCATCTCGCGCTTCTCGCCGGGCGCCATGGACTGTTCGGTAAAGCAGAAGCAGTTGATCTTGGTGAAATACGATCCGACCGTCAGCGGCGCGACGTTATAGGCGGCCTGCCCGGTCGTGGTCCGCGCCGCCAGGTTGGTGACGGTGTAGTAGACCGTGACGACCTCGCCGACCCGGACCTCGATCTCGTTCTGCTCCGGCTCGAATTTCCACGGCAGCCCGCCGGAGACGTTGGAGTCGAAACGCACCGCCACCGTGCGCGCGAGCGGGGCACCTTTCGGCGCGATCTGCGCGACCTGCGTGGTGCCGTTGAAGCCGGTGGCGCGGCAAAACCAGTTATAGAACGGCACGGCTGCGTAGGCGGCGCCGACCATGAGCGCAACCAGCAAGCCGCAGGCGGCTCCGACCTTCACATCGCGGCTGATCCGCGGCGCTGCCGCCGTCGTGATGTCGACGGTTTCCTGCGGGGGCTGCGGCGTGTCGGTCATGTCAATCACATCGGCCGGACGAGAACGCCCGGCCCTTTGACCATGGTGACTGCGAAGAACAGCACGACCAGAATTCCAAGCGCCCAGGCGATCGCAAGCGAACGCTCGCGCCGGCGCTTTTTCTGCGCCTCGGTGAGCACGATCCCGTCCGGCTTCGGTTTGGTGTCCATTGGCCCACGCACCCCTCTACCAGATCAGCGGCGCGATGGCCTTCGCGACCACCTCGAGCAGCAGAATGGCAAACAGCGCGAACAGGTACAGGATCGAAAAGGCGAACATCCGCCGCGTGGCGCGAAGCGCTGCGCGGCCGGTGCGGTAACGGTAGATATCGACGGCGAGCCAGAGCATGCCCGCGCCGAGGATCAGCGAGGCGACGCCGTAGACGGCATCGAAATAACCCATCGGCCACGGCGCCGCGGCAATGGCAACCAGCACGACCGTATAGAGCAGGATCTGCAGCCGCGTCGCATCCGGCCCGGCCACAACGGGCAGCATCGGCACGCCCGCGCGGGCGTAATCATCGTTGCGGAACAGCGCCAGCGCCCAGAAATGCGGCGGCGTCCAGAAGAAGATGATCAGGAACAACAGAATCGGCTCGACCGACAGCGAACCGGTTGCCGCCGCCCACGCCACCACGGGGGGAAGCGCGCCCGCGGCGCCGCCGATCACGATATTCTGCGCGGTCCAGCGCTTCAGCCACATGGTGTAGATCACGACGTAGAAAAAGATCGTGAACGCCAGCAGCGCACCTGCGAGCCAGTTCACGAGGATGCCGAGCGTCATCACAGAGAAAAATGCGAGCGTCAGGCCGAACGCCATGGCTTCGCCCGGCAGCACGCGGCCGCGCGGAATCGGGCGGTTGGCGGTGCGCGTCATCAGCGCGTCGATGTCGCCTTCGAGCGCCATGTTGAGCGCGCCGGAAGCGCCGCCGCCAACGGCGATGCAGAGGATCGAGGTGATCGCCAGCACCGGATGGACGTGCCCCGGCGCCAGGAAAAATCCAACCGCGGCCGTGAACACCACCAGCGACATCACCCGCGGCTTCAGCAACGCAATGTAGTCGGCAACGCTCGCCTCGGAAATCCGGGGCAGCGACAGGTCGATGGCATTCTGGTCGAGTACGGACACGATCAATAAGTCTCACTCGGTTGTCTCAAACCGTCATTGCGAAATCGCGGCAAAATTCGCACTTGCGAATTTTGCGCTGAGCGAAGCAATCCAGAGCGGTAAACGGAAGACTGGATTGCTTCGTCGCTCCGGGACGACGCTATGCGTCGCCCTTGAGTTCCTCGCAATGACGACACCGCGCGTATTACTGCACGCGCGGCAGCGTTTCGAACTGATGGCACGGCGGCGGCGACGACAGCGTCCATTCCAGCGCCGTTGCACCGACACCCCACGGATTGTCGGCAGCGGGCACCTTCTTCACGAAGGCGTCGATCATGGCGTAGATGAAGATCAGAATGCTAAAGCCGGAGATGTAGGCGCCGATCGACGACACAAAGTTCCAGCCTGCGAACGCATCCGGATAGTCGACAGACCGCCGCATCATGCCCGACAGCCCGAGGAAATGCTGCGGAAAGAACAGGATGTTGACGCCGACGAACATCACCCAGAAGTGCAGCTTGCCGATCGTCTCGCTGTACATGTAGCCGGAGATCTTCGGGAACCAGTAATACCAGCCCGCGAAGATCGCGAACACCGCGGCAACGCCCATCACATAATGGAAGTGCGCGATAACGTAGTAGGTTTCCTGCAGCACACGATCGACGCCGGCATTGGCAAGCACGACACCGGTGACGCCTCCAACCGTGAACAGGAAGATGAAGCCGATCGCCCACAGCATCGGCGTCTTGAACTCGATCGAACCGCCCCACATGGTGGCGATCCACGAGAAGATCTTCACGCCGGTCGGCACCGCGATCACCATGGTGGCCGCGACGAAATAGGCCTGCGTCGCCGAGGACATGCCGACGGTGTACATGTGGTGCGCCCAGACCACGAAGCCGATGCCGCCGATGGCGACCATCGCGTAGGCCATGCCGAGATAGCCGAACACCGGCTTCCTCGAGAAGGTCGAGATGATCTGGCTGATCATGCCGAAGCCCGGCAGAATCAGGATGTACACTTCGGGATGGCCGAAGAACCAGAACAGATGCTGGAACAATACCGGATCGCCACCGCCCTCAGGCGAGAAGAACGTCGTGCCGAAATTGCGGTCGGTCAGCAGCATCGTGATGGCGCCCGCAAGCACCGGCAGCGACAGCAGCAACAGGAACACGGTCACCAGGATCGACCAGACGAACAGCGGCATCTTGTGCAGCGTCATGCCGGGTGCGCGCATGTTGAAGATCGTGGTGATGAAGTTGATGGCGCCGAGAATCGACGACGCGCCGGCCAGATGCAGCGCCAGAATCGCGAAATCGACCGACGGCCCCGGATGGCCCGTGGTCGACAGCGGCGCATACATGGTCCAGCCGGTGCCCGCTCCCATGGAGCCAGGCTCGCCTTCGACGAAGGACGAGGTGATCAGCAGCGCGAACGCCGCGGGCAGCAGCCAGAACGAGATGTTGTTCATGCGCGGAAACGCCATGTCCGGCGCGCCGATCATCAGCGGCACCATCCAGTTGCCGAACCCGCCGATCATCGCCGGCATCACCA
This sequence comes from Pseudomonadota bacterium, assembly GCA_018240625.1. Taxonomy (GTDB): domain Bacteria; phylum Pseudomonadota; class Alphaproteobacteria; order Rhizobiales; family Xanthobacteraceae; genus Nitrobacter. Next base: position 342 of record JAFEFK010000659.1, on the reverse strand, counting down.
TGAAAAAGATCATGATCAAGCCGTGCGACGTCACGAACACATTGTACTCGTGGGTCTGGTGAAAGACCTGCACGCCGGGGAACATCAGTTCCGCGCGAATCGCCATCGACATCAGACCACCGATGATACCGGCGACGATCGCGAAGATCAGGTACATCGTCCCGATGTCTTTGTGGTTCGTCGAATAGACAAACCGGCGCCATCCGGTCGGGTGGTGCGCATGATCGTCGTGAGCGTGATCGGTATGAGCAGATGCAGCGGTCGTTGCCATTTTCAAATCCTGTCTTGCAGTCCCTTGGCAGTCCTTTGAACCTTGCGGTTCCGTCGCCCTTCACGGGCCGT
>JAFEFK010000658.1 GCA_018240625.1 Pseudomonadota bacterium | reverse complement strand
TGCGACGTACTGTTTGATGAGCGAGGCCTCGGGCTCCGTCAGGATGCGTCGCATGTCGTCGCGCGTTAGCGCTTCGAGCTCGACGCGGATCGGCAACCGGCCTTGCAACTCGGGCAGCAGATCCGACGGCTTTGCGATGTGAAACGCGCCGGATGCAATGAACAGGATATGGTCGGTTTTCACCGCGCCGTGCTTGGTGGAAACCGTCGTCCCCTCGATCAACGGCAGCAGGTCGCGCTGGACGCCTTCGCGCGAGACGTCCCCGCCGCTGCGGCCATCGCGCACGCAGATCTTGTCGATCTCGTCGAGAAACACGATACCGTCGTTCTCGACTGCGGCGATCGCTTCCTGCGTGAGTTGGTCGCTGTCGAGCAGCTTGTCGGATTCCTCGTTGACCAGAATCTCATGGGAGTCCTCGACGGTCAGCCGGCGGGTCTTGGTCCGCCCGCCCATCTTGCCGAAAATGTCGCCGATCGAGATTGCGCCCACTTGCGCTCCGGGCATGCCTGGGATCTCGAACATCGGCGCTCCGCCGGACGATTGCGTCTCGATTTCGATTTCCTTGTCGTTGAGTTCGCCGGCCCGCAGCTTCTTGCGAAAGGAATCGCGCGTCGCCGTGCTCGAATTGGCGCCGACCAGCGCATCAAGGACGCGCTCTTCCGCTGCGAGCTGCGCGCGCGCCTGAACGTCCTTGCGCTTGCGCTCGCGGATCTGTGCGATCCCAACCTCCACCAGATCGCGAACGATCTGCTCGACGTCGCGTCCGACATATCCCACTTCGGTGAACTTCGTGGCCTCGACTTTGATGAAGGGCGCGTTCGCAAGCTTGGCCAGCCGTCGCGCGATTTCCGTCTTGCCGACGCCGGTCGGGCCGATCATCAGGATGTTTTTCGGAAGCACCTCTTCGCGCATCGGTCCGGTCAGCTGCTGGCGGCGCCAGCGGTTGCGCAAGGCGATGGAGACGGCGCGCTTGGCGTCAGCCTGACCGACGATGAAACGGTCGAGTTCGGAAACGATTTCGCGAGGAGAAAAGTGCGTCATGGTTTGTTTGGCGTCTCTACGGTTGATGTCGCCGCCCTTCGAGGCTCGGGCGTTGCCCTCGCGCCTCAGGGTGACGGCTCCAGACTGTGTCGTCATCCCGAGGTGCGAGCTCTGGCGAGCCTCGAAGGGTAATGACGTGCTCGATGTCAGCCACTTGCCAACATCTCGATTGTTACGTTGCGGTTGGTATAAACGCAGATGTCGGCGGCGATATCGAGAGAACGGCGTACAATCGCTTCCGCATCCTTGTCGGAATCGATCAGGGCCCGTGCGGCGGAGAGCGCGTAGTTGCCGCCGGAGCCGATCGCCATCACGCCGGCTTCCGGTTCCAGCACGTCGCCGGTGCCGGTCAGCACCAGCGACACATCCTTGTCGGCCACCAGCATCATGGCTTCAAGCCGCCGCAGGTATCGGTCGGTGCGCCAATCCTTGGCGAGTTCGACAGCAGCGCGGGTGAGCTGACCTGGGTACTGCTCAAGCTTGCTCTCCAGCCGCTCGAACAATGTGAAGGCGTCAGCGGTGGCCCCGGCGAACCCGCCGATCACGTCGCCTTTGCCGAGCTTCCGGACCTTCCTGGCGTTGGATTTGATGACTGTCTGGCCGATGGAGACCTGGCCATCTCCACCAATAACAACTTTGCCGCCCTTGCGCACGGTCAAGATCGTTGTGCCGTGCCAAACCTCTGGCTGTGATGCCTGCATAGAACCTCTCTCGATCCGTTTGATTTAAGCGCTGGCGGGCAGGGTTGCAATCGGCGGCGGTTTCGGCGGTTTTCCGGTCACCATCTCGGGAGAAACGCGCCTGAAACGGTGTATCCCGCAGTAGCGAAGGCGGCATGAGCCTGTTAAAAGGGCCCGTTTTCAGAGCGCGGTCAGCAAAAGTGGCAGATCGTGCACGTGGAGGAGAGCCCATTTTATGCGCACGGCGACGATCAAGCGCAAAACCAAGGAAACCGACATCGAGGTCTCGGTGAACCTCGACGGCTCCGGTATATCCAAGGTTGCGACCGGCATCGGCTTCTTCGACCACATGCTGGACCTGCTGGCTCGTCATTCGCGCATCGACATTTCAGTCAAGGCCGATGGCGATCTTCACGTCGACCATCACCACACCACGGAAGATGTCGGCATTGCGCTCGGCCAGGCGGTGAAGCAGGCGCTTGGCACCATGGCCGGTATTACGCGCTATGCCAGCATCCATATGCCCATGGACGAGACGCTGTCCCGTGTCGTGATCGACATCTCGGGCCGCCCGGTGCTGGTGTTCAAGGTCGAGTTTCCCCGCGACAAGGTCGGCGAATTCGACACCGAACTCGTGCGCGAATGGTTCAATGCCTTTGCGATCAATGCGGGCGTGACTTTGCATGTCGAGACCCTATATGGCGAGAATAGCCATCACATCGCCGAATCCTGCTTCAAGGGCTTGGCGCGGGCACTCCGTACCGCAGTCACGATCGATCCACGCGCCGCGGGCGAGGTGCCATCCACAAAGGGTCAGCTCGGCGGCTGATCTCCTGTTCTCGGCGGAGAGTTGCAATGCCGGTCTATACAGTCCATGCCCCATTGGCTGACGGAACGGACATGCGCAGCACAACCGACAGGTTTGTGTTCGTTCGCGATGGCTTTTCGTTTTGGGCGTTTTTTGCCGGGCCCGTGTGGCTACTCTATCGCCGGCTGTGGCTTGCTCTCATTGGATACATCTTGTTGTCTGTGGCCGTGGCGGTGACGCTTTCGCGATTGCACGCCGGATTCGGCACGCGCTTTGCCGTCATGATGCTGATCGCGGTTCTGATGGGCTTTGAAGCAGCGAGCTTGCGGCGCTGGACGCTGTCGCGGCGCAAGTGGCGTCAGCTCGACATTGTTGTTGCAGACGATGAAGAGGCTGCCGAACGCCGTTTTTTCGATCGCTGGACCATGAAGCGGA
>JAFEFK010000657.1 GCA_018240625.1 Pseudomonadota bacterium | reverse complement strand
TGTTGAACCGCCGCAATTTGCTCCTCAGCGCAGCTTTTTTAACGCTTGCAGCGAGCGCGCCCGCGCTGGCCGCGAACGAGCTAAAATTGCCTCGTCAACACGTCGATCTGGTCGCGCCTCCTTTCGTCCACTCCCATGAGCAGGCCACCAAGTCGGGGCCGAAGATCATGGAATTCACGCTCACCATCGAGGAGAAGAAGGTCGTCATCGACGCCGAGGGCACGACGTTCCAGGCAATGACTTTCAACGGCTCGATGCCGGGCCCGCTGATGGTGGTGCATGAGGGCGACTACGTCGAGGTAACGCTGGTCAATCCGGCGACCAACTCGATGCCACACAACATTGATTTCCACGCCGCTACGGGCGCTCTCGGCGGAGCCGAACTCACGCTGGTCAACCCGGGTGAGGAGGCCACGATCCGCTGGAAGGCAACCCGCACGGGCACCTTCGTCTATCACTGCGCTCCCGGCGGTCCGATGATCCCCTGGCACGTTGTCTCCGGTATGAATGGCGCCGTCATGGTACTCCCCCGCGAAGGTCTGACCGACGGCAAGGGCAAGTCGCTGCACTACGATAAGGTGTTCTACATCGGGGAGCAGGACATCTACATTCCCAAGGATGCAACCGGCAAGTACAAGTCCTACGACTCACCGGGCGAAGCCTATGCCGACACTGTCGAGGTGATGCGCAAGCTCGTTCCGACCCACGTCGTCTTCAACGGCAAAGTCGGAGCCCTGACGGGCAAGAACGCTTTGACCGCCAAGGTCGGTGAGACCGTGCTGATCGTGCATTCGGAAGCCAACCGCGACAGCCGTCCACACTTGATCGGCGGCCACGGTGATTACGTTTGGGAGACGGGAAAATTCTCCAACGCTCCCCAGACCGGACTTGAGACCTGGTTCATCCGCGGCGGATCGGCGGGTGCGGCGCTTTATACGTTCCTTGAGCCAGGCATCTACGCCTATGTCACCCATAATCTGATCGAGGCCGTCGAGCTCGGAGCCACTGCTCACTTCAAGGTCGAAGGCAAGTGGAACGACGACCTGATGACGCAGGTGAAGGCACCGTCGGAAATTCCGATGCCGCCAACAAACTGACGAGAACCCGGGTGCCGGCACTGGCCGCCACCCCTCTCCTGAATCGGGCCGGCCATGCTGATCGCATTCAAACTCAAGTTGGCTTTCGCCTGCGCAGCGGGCTTCGCAGGTCCGTTGGCAGTGGCGCCGCTGGTGATGGAGCGTGGCGTTGCGGATATAGAACTACGCGACCGGCAGGCCATCGTTGAGCTCCATCGCGGCTCCGTCTCCTACCGCGTCAATGGCGACTTCACCCGCGCGGGCAAACAGGCCGCCGCGCCGCTGGTACAAATCAGCCTTGCCAGGCCGCTTGCAATCATGAAGCATCAAGTATCTTCCGCTGACTACCAACGCTGCGTCGACGACGGCGCATGTCGCGCGCTCGATCGTGGCGTGGTCGTTGCTGCCGATCGGCCGGCCGTGCAAGTTAGCTGGCAGGATGCCAATGGTTTTGCCGCCTGGCTGTCGCGCAAGACCGGCGAAAGCTATCGGCTGCCGACAGACAAAGAGTGGGCTTTCGCAGCCGGCAGTAAATTCAAGGACGACGGCATCGCCATCGACGACAACGACCCTTCAAAACGCTGGATCGCCCGCTATGAACGCGAGGCCGACCGCGCCCCTTCCGATCCTGGCACTCGAACGTTCGGCAGCTTTGGCTCCAACGAAAACGGCCTGCAGGATATTGGCGGCAACGTCTGGGAATGGACCGCTTCCTGCTTTGTTCGTGGCGCGCTTGACGATGCCGGCAGGATCATTTCCGAAAATTCAAACTGCGGCGTGCGGGTTGTCGAGGGTCAGCATCGTGCGTACATCACCGATTTCATCCGAGACGCCAAGGCGGGCGGCTGCGCCGTCGGCGTCCCGCCCGACAATCTCGGCTTCCGGCTGGTCGTCGAACGCAATGAGTGGGCACGCGTGCGGCGGCTCGTTGCTCGCGTCACCGGATCAATCTCATGACGGAATTTACCGACAGCGATAGCCGACTGCTGTCCGCAATTTTTTCGGCCAAGGTCAGAAGTCAAAATTGACACCCGTACAGACGAGGATCTCAATGCGCTTCTTTTTTAATGTGCGAGACCAACGTAAAATCCACGACATGGTAGGCCGCGAATTTGACGAGGCTTGCGAAGCAGTCGTCTTTGCAAAATATCTCGCCGCGGATCTGCGTTGCCTC
>JAFEFK010000656.1 GCA_018240625.1 Pseudomonadota bacterium | reverse complement strand
GGCGGTAAAGAAATCGTTGGGATTCGGGAGCATCGATTCGTGCCCCAGAAACAGCCAGCACTTCGCGAAGATCGTCTTGAGTTCCTGCTTATAGAGATCCGGGTCGACGAAGATCTGCCGATTGATTTCGCCCTTTGTCAGATTGATCAGATGATCGAGGTGAGAATTCGTTGGTCGTTCAAGCATATCGTCCTCGCCGCAATTTAAAGGTCAAGCACAAGCGTTCCACGGGAACGCGAGCAGCAGACCATCATGGTTTTACCTGTCGCCTTCTCGTCTTCGGTCAGAACCTGATCGCGATGATCAATCTCGCCGGCAATGACTGGCGTTTCGCAGGTCCCGCAGACGCCCTCGGCACAAACCGATGCAATCGGAACGCCGGCATCCCGAAGCGCCGCCAGCAGCGTCTGGTCTGATCGCACCGACAACCGCTGGCCGGATCGATGGAGCACAACCTCGAACGGCTCGTTCGCAGTGGAAGCGGCGGCAGGCGCCGAAAACCATTCGAAATGAACCGACCCGACCGGCCAGTTGGCCGTAGCATCCTTGACGGCGGTCATCAGGGGCTGCGGACCGCAACAGAACAGATGCGTCCCGACGGCTGGCGTTTCGAGATAGGGCGCGAGGTCCAGAACACCCTTGCCCTCGTCATCGTGATGCAGATGGGCCTGACCGAATGCGCGCAATTCGTCGCGAAACGCGCAGCGCCCCGCGGTCCGCGTCGCGTAGGCCAGTTTCCACGATTTGCCGCGAGCCGCGCACCAGCGCGCCATCGCGTAGATCGGCGTGATACCAATTCCGCCCGCGATGAAAACGTAGTTGCGAGCGTCCTCGACCAGCGGAAAATGATTGCGTGGGGCGCTGACGCGGATTTCCATCTCTTTGCTGAGATGGTCATGGACGAACGCCGAGCCACCCCGCGAGTGCGGGTCGCGGGCGACCCCAACCTGATAGCAGGAAGGCGCCTTCGCGCCGTCGTTTATCAACGAATACTGCCGGACCAGATCGTCGCTCAAGCGCAGATCGATATGCGCGCCGGGTGCAAACGACGGCAGTTCGCCACCATCCGGCCTGACGAGCGTGAGGCCGCGGATGTCTTCCGCCAGGGTCGTTATGCGCGAGATTTTCAATGCGATCATCGTGATTGCCTTGACAGGCAGGCAACCGCAGCAGCCTGTTGGCCGCACAGTGAGTTGCTGAAGCGATCCAGACTAGGTACATTTTTGCACTAGCAATTCACCGGAGTTATCACTGATGCAACTTGATCAGCTTCGTGCCGTGGCGATGATTGCGGAGACAGGCAGCTTTCGACAAGCCGCCATTCGGCTTCGCCGCAGCCAACCGGCGCTGACCAAGGCGATCAAACTTCTTGAAGGGCATGTCAATGTCAGCATCTTCCAGCGGACGCCTCGGGGCGTCCGGCTAACGGAGGTCGGCGAGCGGCTTTATCTGCGGGCCAAATCGATCCTGTCCGAAATTCAGATGATGGAAGACGAGGTCGCCCAACTCGGCGGGCGCGGGGGCGGCTTCGTCAGGGTCGGCACGTCCCCGGTCGGCGGCACTTCGATCCTGCCGCAGGCGATTCGGCAGTTTCGCCGAACCTGGCCGGACGTCGAGATTGAAATCGTCAACTCGCTCTACCCCCAGTCGTTCAATCTCTTGCGCGAAGCCTCGCTGGATATGGTGGTGGGTCCCATTCCGCAGATCGAACCTCACGGATCGATATCGATCGAGACCTACTACGAAATGGACAGCATCATCGTCACGCACCGCAACAACCCCCGCAAAGGGGCCACCTCCATTCGTGAGATCATCGATGAGAACTGGGTCTTGCTGGGACCGGCGGAAGGCCCGAGCGGACTGTTTGCCGGCATGCTGCTCGAACAAAGCATCTCGCTTCCGAAGGTCGTCACCCGATGTCATTCGCTGTCCGGCACGCTGGCCCTGATCGCGACGACGAACGCGTTTTGCATCCTGTCGAATGAGCTGTTCAACTACGCCTCGTCGCGCCACGACCTTGTCGCCATCAAAGTGACCGAGAAACTTCCACGCTTCAAACTGGCGTTGGCAACCTACAAGGGGCGGCCGCTCACGCCGGCGGCAGCCGATCTGGCCAAGCATATTCACCGTCGGATGATCACCCTCGCCAGGGAAACGGACGCAAAGCCGGCGGGCGCCAATTGAGCCTGGGTTGACGCGACCGCATCAACCCCGTTGCATCCTTACGTGTTTCCACCCACCCGCGGCCCGGAGGGCGACTGAACCGCCACGGACTTGCGGTCGGCGAAAGATTGCCCGAACTCGGCCTCGAACTCCTGTTCGTCCCAGAATCCGATGACGATATTGGGCGGCTCGCCTCCCGTCATGCGCTCGATCCGCTCCGGCGTCATGGTGATCCGATTATGATGCCGCCGTGCCCACTCAAAGATCGCGTCCGCCATCCGTGACCTGATATCGGCCAAAGCCGGATCCGCACCAAGGTCATGCAATTCCATCGGATCATTCGCGAGATCGAAAAGCATCGGCCGCATGCCCTCGGCGTGGATGTATTTCCAGCGCGCGTCGCGAATCATGATCAGGCGCGCGTCCTTCTGGTCGTTGCCGATGATCTGGCGCGCCTCGCGGGTCGAATAGTCGTATTCGGAGATCGCAAACTCCCGCCAGTCCGGAGGCGTTTCTGCGCTTTCGAGCAGCGGCAGCAGAGAACGGCCTTCCAGGATGTGCGGCTTGGCCTTACCGCCGAAAAACTCAAGGAATGTCGGCGTCAGGTCGATCGCTTCGACTAGTTCGCTCCGGGTCGTGCCCCGGGTGATGTTAGCGCTCTCTCTGGGATCATATACGAGGAGGGGAACCTTGACCGCGGAATCGTGAAAGAGATCCTTTTCACCCATCCAGTGATCGCCCAGATAGTCGCCGTGGTCCGATGTAAACACGATCATCGTGTTCTTCATCAGACCCTTCTGGTCCATGAAGCGCATGAGACGCCCGATCTGATCGTCGATCTGCTTGATCAAACCCATATAGGCAGGAATGACTGTTTCGCGAACCTCATCGCGCGCGAACGTTCGGCAGATGCGCGACTTGATATATGCGGCGAAAACCGGATGATCGGTTTCCTTCTCGGCCATCGAACGGATCGGCGGCAGAATTTGTTCTGGCCCGTACATGTTATGATACGGCGCCGGAACAATATAGGGCCAGTGCGGCTTGATAAGCGAGAGATGACACAGCCATGGCTTGTCGCCCGCCTCGGACATGAAGTC
>JAFEFK010000655.1 GCA_018240625.1 Pseudomonadota bacterium | reverse complement strand
ATGTGGAGACGGTGTCGGCTGCCGAAGAGAACGAGTTCTTTCCGCTGCCGCGTTCGCTGCGGCCCGACGCGGCCTGACGGGTTCGCGAATTCCGTAGAATGGGGACACGAGATGGCGGTGTATACCGACGTCGCCGCCGAAGATCTCTCGGATTTCCTGAAAGGCTACGACATCGGCGAATTGCGCTCCTACAAGGGCATCGCCGAAGGCGTCGAGAACTCCAACTACCTGCTGCACACGTCCAAGGGCGCCTACATCCTCACGCTCTATGAAAAGCGCGTGGCGGCGGACGACCTTCCGTATTTCCTGGCATGGATGGCGCATCTTGCCGCGCGCGGCGTTCACTGTCCGCAGCCGGAAAAGAACCGCCGGGGCGAGGTCTACAGCCAGCTCGCCGGCCGCCCCGCCGCCATTATCAATTTCCTCGAAGGGATGTGGCCACGCCGTCCCACCGCGGCGCATTGCGCGGGTGTCGGCGATGCCTTGGCGCGGATGCATCTCGCGGGTCGCGACTTTCCGCTGGTCCGGCAAAATCCCTTGTCGGTCGCGGGCTGGCGGTCGCTGTTTAATGCGGCCGCGGCGCGCGCGGACAGCGTGCAGCCGGGCCTGCGCGACTTTCTGTCGCGCGAGCTCGATCATCTGGCGTCGTGCTGGCCGGCCGATTTGCCGGTCGGTGTCATTCACGCCGATCTGTTTCCCGACAACGTCTTCTTTCTCGGCGACAAGGTATCGGGGCTGATCGATTTTCCGTTCGCGTGCAACGACCTGCTCGCCTATGACGTCGCGATCTGCCTCAACGCCTGGTGTTTCGAACCCGACCATTCTTTCAACGTCACCAAGGCGCGAGCGTTTCTTGGCGCTTATGGCCGCACCCGTCCGTTATCCGAAGCCGAGCAGACGGCGCTGCCGCTGCTGGCGCGCGGCGCCGCGCTGCGATTTCTGCTGACGCGCCTGGTTGACGTGCTCAACGTGCCTCCCGGCGCGCTGGTTCGGCCGAAGGATCCGCTGGAATATGTCCGCAAGCTGCGGTTTCAGCAGAGCGTGACCAGCATGCGCGATTACGGCGTCGCAGCTTCGGGGCGGGTGGCGTGAACGATTCACATCTGCCGCATGTCACGATTTTCACCGACGGCGCGTGCTCGGGCAATCCGGGCCCGGGCGGCTGGGGCGCGATCCTCCGCTTCGGCGAGGT
>JAFEFK010000654.1 GCA_018240625.1 Pseudomonadota bacterium | reverse complement strand
GACGATGCTCATTCAGTTCCCACTCCGATTCGGAAAGGCGCGCCCGGCAAATCGGATGATGCCGGGCGCTGCTCCGAATTTCAGAAAGCGTGCCGGCGCGGAACGTTCCGCGCCGGGCAGTTTCGTTACGACCGGAAAATACGCTTGGCGGAACGTTCCGCCGAAGCCATCGCGGTCTTCACGTCCTCGCGTCCGGTGCAGTAGTTCGCGAACATGTCGACCACCACGAAATCCGCAATCGCGGCCGCGGCGTTCTCGCCCATCTTGCCGACGCCCGCGGGGGTCGTCGCCGTCTGCGCCACGTTGCGATACGGCGTGTTCTTCGGATCCGCGGTCCAGATCGGGTTCTTCTCGTAGTCGAGCAGGAACGGTGACAGGTAGCCCTGCGCCGCCTCGACCCACGGATTGAACTGCGCCGGTTCCATCAGGAAGGCGGTGAACGCCTTGCAGGTCTGCGGGAACTTGGTGAAGTTGTAGACCAGGATTGGGAAGCCGAGATGGAGTTCGCGAGTCTTGCCGTCGACACCGGCCGGCAGATGCGCGTGGTTGATGTCCTTCGCCATGTCCGGGTTTTCGGTCTTCGCCGCGACGTAGATCGAAATGCCGTTGACGGTGAGGTACAACTGACCAGCAAGGAACGCCTTGTTGTTGGAGCTGTCGTTCCACGACGCCGTGCCCGGAATGAAGTTGTCGTAGAGGACCTTGACGTATTCGAGCGCCTTCGCCGTCTCCGGCGAATTGATGACGACCTTGTTGTTCTTGTCGATCAGGTTGCCGCCGTGCGCCCACAGCGCCCAGTGCAGCCAGCCGTTGGCGTCGCCGGAAGCGTGGCCGAGCGCCATGCCGCCCGGCGTGCCGTTCTTGTGCATGCCCTTGACCAGATCGGCGAAGCCGGCGAGATCCTTCGGGAACTCCTTATGGCCGGCCTTCTCGATTGCGCTCATGCGATAGTTGACGAGGCCGCCGGTCGCCGCGACGGGAACGCCGATCCACTTGTTGCCGAGCATGCCGTAAGCCTTGCCGGAGTCGGCCCATCCGCCGCACTTCTTGGCGAGATAGTCGGCGACATCGGTCATGTCCGTGCACTTTTCCGGGAACAGGAACGGCAACGAATACAAGCCCCAGACCATGTCGAGGCCCTGCCCCGTGTTGGCCGCGACCGACGCCTTCGGCTGAAGATCGTCGAAGGATTCGTTGGACACGTTGACGGTGACGTTGAAGGCCTTCTGGAAAGCATCGACGACCTTCATGAAAGCGACATCCTCCGCTTCGACGAAACGCTTCCAGCGCAGCAGGTTGACCTTCGCGCCGGCCTCCGGCTTCCAGGGCGCCGTCTGGGCCCATGCCTTTGCGTAGCCGAGCAGTTCGTCGGCGGACATCGCCGCCGCCGTGGCCAGCGTAAGAGCGCCGCCCTTCAACAGAGACCGGCGATCCAGAGTAAAATTCGTCATCGTGCTTCTCTCCCGGGTTTTATTGGTTCTTCGTCGGACCAATTTCTGAGGACTTGGTTTCAGTTGAAGACTTGGTTTCAGTTGAAGACTTGGTTTCAGTTGAAGACTTGGTTTCAGTCGAAGGCTTGGTTTCAGTTGTTGAGACGCTTGCCGCTGTCCTTGTCGAACAGATGCGCGGCACTCGCCCTCGGTTTCAGATGAATCTTGTCACCAGGATTGACATTGTGCCGGTCGCGGAACACCGCGATGATATCCTGGGTGCCGATGCGCGCCACGATCTGCGTTTCCGAGCCGGTCGGCTCAACCACGACGACTTCGGCCTCGATCCCGTCATCGGCGATCTCGAGATGCTCGGGCCGGATGCCATAGGTTACCGGGCGGCCGTCCGATGCCGCAGGCGCCATCTTCAACGGCAGCCTGGCGCCGTTGGCGGTCTCGACGCAAGGCTGGCCGCCGTTGGGCTGCAATGTGCCTTCAAGGAAATTCATGGCCGGCGATCCGATGAATCCAGCGACGAATTTGTTGTCGGGATGGTCGTAAAGTTCGAGCGGCGCGCCCATCTGCTCGACGATGCCATCCTGCATCACCACGATCTTGTCGGCCATGGTCATGGCTTCGATCTGGTCGTGCGTGACGTAAACCGTGGTGGTCCTGAGACGCTGATGCAGTTCCTTGATTTCGGCGCGCATCGCCACGCGCAGCTTGGCGTCGAGGTTGGACAGCGGCTCGTCGAACAGGAACACCTGCGGATCGCGCACGATGGCGCGCCCCATGGCGACACGCTGGCGCTGACCGCCCGAGAGCTGCCGCGGAAACCGATCGAGCAGACGGTCGAGGTCGAGAATGTCGGCGGCCCTCTTGACCTTCTCCGAAATTACTTTGGACTCGGCGCCGCGCAGCTTGAGCGAGAAGCCCATGTTGTCGGCGACGGTCATGTGCGGATAGAGCGCGTAGTTCTGAAACACCATCGCGATGTCGCGCTCCTTCGGCTGCACGTTGTTGACCACGCGGTCGCCGATGGAGATCGTACCTGAGGTGATGTTCTCGAGTCCGGCCAGCATGCGTAGCAGCGTCGACTTGCCGCAGCCGGAAGGGCCGACCAGAACAACGAAAGCGCCGTCCTCGATCGGAACCGTGACGCCGTGCAGGACCTCGAACCCGCCGAACGATTTCCGAACTTCGTTGATCTGCACCGACGCCATCAAGTTCTCTCCCGCATGTCCAAGGCGCCGTACGGCAATGGCCGCCGGCGCTCTTCAATTGTCGAGCACGGTCGTCAGCGTTCAAATTGACCGATGTGTCCCACTCATCCCGTGAGATAACAACGGGCTGATAGCGCTGTCAATAAATGTTCCGCCGCACGCGACCTTATGATAACAGCACCGGATGGAACGAAAACAGCCGCTGTCCGGCAAGGTCCGGCTCACTGAGGTCGCCCAGCTCGCGGGAGTGAGCCCGATCACGGCGTCCCGCTTTTTCAGAAATCCCAACGCGCTATCGGCAGGCAAGCGCGAACGCGTCGAAAGCGCCGCGAAGGAACTCGGTTATGTTCCAAATCTTGCCGCGCGTGCATTAGCCTCGCACCGCAGCGAAGTCATCGGCGTTCTGATCCCCTCTCTCACCAATAATGTGTTCGCCGACATGCTGCGCGGCGTCTATGACGCGTCGGACGGCGGCCGTTACAGCGTCCAGCTCGCCAATACACGCTACAGCAATTTTCAGGAAGAAAGGCTGCTGCGGATATTTCATGGACAGAAACCGGCCGGGCTGATCGTAACGGGCATCAATCAGACACCGGAATCGCGCGCGGTGATGCGCAACATGAACTGTCCGATCGTGCAGGTTATGGAGATCGGCCCCGAGCCGATCGACATGATGGTGGGCTTTTCACACAGCGACGCTGCATTTGCAGCCGTCTCGCATCTCATCGAACGCGGCTACACGCGGATCGGATTTGTCGGCGCCCGCATGGATCCGCGCGGACAGCGCCGCTTCGACGGCTATCGCGATGCAATGAAAGCCGCGTCGCTGTTCAATCAGCGCTACGTCATCACCACGTTGTCCCCGTCAACCGTCCCGCTCGGCGGCATTCTCTTGTCCGACCTCGTCACCAAGGCTCCGGATATCGATGCGGTCTTCTGCATCAACGATGACATCGCGCTCGGCGTCCTGTTCGAATGCCAGCGCCGCCAGATTGCCGTGCCCGAGCAACTGGCGATCGTCGGGTTCAACGATCTCGAGTTCATGGGCTCCGCGGTCCCCTCGCTGACCAGCGTGCGCACCAATCGTTACGAAATGGGACGCAAGGCGATCGAGATGCTGACAGCCGCAATGGATGGCCATCCGCCGCAGGAGCGTGTCGTCGATCTCGGTTTTGAAATCATGGCGCGCGGCAGTTCATTGCCGCGCCGAACCTGAGCGAGGCTCGTCAGGACCGATCACGTTTTACAGAAATCAAAAAATGGTAGCGGTGTCATTTGGGCAGGGATACATTGCGATCATGAAAAGGCCGGACATCCGATCCGGGGTCAAACGTTCCGGTTCGCGTTGATAGGGCCGGGTATGCGATCAACGAACAAGCGCGCGGGAGAGCCAAGTGAAAAAAAACGCCAACGGTCACGCAGCCGGCAACGGCCAACGCCGCAAGCTCCGTTCCAGCGAGTGGTTCAACGACCCCCACAACCCGGCGATGACGGCTTTATACCTTGAGCGGTATCTCAACTACGGACTGACGCGCGAAGAGTTGCAATCGGGCAAGCCGATTATCGGCATCGCGCAGACCGGAAGCGATCTGTCGCCTTGCAACCGGCATCATCTCGAACTGGCGCATCGCGTCCGCGAGGGCATCCGCGCCGCCGGCGGCATTGCGATGGAATTTCCGATGCATCCGATCCAGGAGACCGGCAAGCGCCCGACCGCCGCGCTGGATCGCAACCTGGCTTACCTCGGCCTCGTCGAAGTGCTCTTCAGCTATCCGCTTGACGGCGTGGTGCTGACCACCGGCTGCGACAAGACCACGCCGGCCTGCCTGATGGCGGCGGCGACCGTCAACCTCCCGGCCATCGTGCTGTCGGGCGGTCCGATGCTGAACGGCTGGTTCAACGGCGAACGCACCGGCTCCGGCACTGTCGTGTGGAAATCGCGCGAACGCCTTGCCGCCGGTGAAATCGACTACGAGGAATTCATGTCCATCGTGGCGTCGTCGGCGCCGTCGGTCGGCCACTGCAACACCATGGGCACCGCATCGACCATGAATTCGCTCGCCGAGGCGCTCGGCATGTCGCTCCCAGGCTGCGCCGCAATCCCCGCGCCCTATCGCGAGCGCGGCCAGATCGCGTATGAGACCGGCGTGCGCGCGGTCGAAATGGTCTGGGAAGATCTCAAGCCCTCGGACATCCTGACGCGCAAGGCGTTCGAGAACTGCATCGTGATCAATTCGGCGATCGGCGGTTCGACCAACGCGCCGATCCACATCAACGCGCTGGCGCGTCACATCGGCGTCGATCTGGACATCGACGACTGGCAGAAAATCGGCCACAAGATTCCGCTGCTGGTGAACATGCAGCCGGCCGGCTTCTATCTCGGCGAGGAATATCACCGCGCCGGCGGCGTACCCGCGGTTGTCGGCGAGCTGATGCGGCACAAGCGCATCCACGAAGACGCCATGACGGTGAACGGCAAGACCATGGGCGAGAACTGCCGCAACGCCACAAAGCCCGACAACGACGTGATCTGGAGCTACGACAAGCCGCTGGTGAAGGATGCCGGTTTTCTGGTTCTGCGCGGCAACCTGTTCGACTCCGCGATCATGAAGACCAGCGTGATCTCCAAGGAATTCCGCGATCGCTACCTGTCCAATCCGAAAGACCCGGAAGCCTTCGAAGGCCGCGCCATCGTGTTCGAAGGACCGGAGGACTATCACGACCGGATCGACGATCCCTCGCTCAAGATCGACGAGAACTGCATCCTGTTCGTGCGCGGCACCGGTCCCATCGGCTATCCCGGCGGCGCCGAAGTCGTGAACATGCAGCCGCCCGCGGCGCTGATCAAACGCGGCATCCTGTCCCTGCCCTGCATCGGCGATGGCCGCCAATCCGGCACCTCGGGATCGCCGTCGATCCTGAACGCGACGCCGGAAGCCGCCGCCGACGGCGGTCTCGCCATCCTGAAGACCGGCGATAAGGTGCGCGTCGATCTCAACAAGGGCGAGGCCAACATCCTGATCTCCGACGACGAGATCAAGAAGCGGCGCGCCGAACTCAAGGCCAAGGGCGGCTTCCCCTATCCCGAAAACCAGACGCCCTGGCAGGAACTTTATCGCACCACCGTCGGCCAGCACGCGACCGGCGCATGTCTCGAACTCGCGACGCGCTACCAGGATATCGCCGGTCGCGTCGGTACGGCGCGGCATAATCATTGATTATGATGCGTCATTCCGGGGCGCGAGCAGCG
>JAFEFK010000653.1 GCA_018240625.1 Pseudomonadota bacterium | reverse complement strand
TGAGATTCCGGGTTCGCGCTTCGCACGCCCCGGAATGACGGTGAGAATTTTCCATCGGCCGCAAGAACACAACCGGAACGCGACCCGGCTGCGACTCTTGTGCGGCGCGTTTACCACGTTCGCGACTCGGAACGTTTAGCTTCTCATGGTATTTTATCGGCACATTGTATCCTGGTCCTTGTTGCGTATGGAGTTTGTTCGATGGCCCCGCGTGCCAACTGGAAAGGCTTTTTGCGCCTTTCGCTCGTGACCTGCCCGGTCGCCCTGTTTCCGGCGACCTCCGAGTCCGAGAAGGTCAGCTTCAACCAGATCAACCGCAAGACCGGACATCGCATCAAGTACCAGCGGGTCGATGCCGAGACCGGCGAGGACGTCGACAACGAGGATATCGTCAAGGGCTACAAGATCGACACCGACACCTATCTCGAGGTGACGAAGGACGAACTCGACAACATCGCGCTGGACTCGACCCACACCATCGAGATCGATCAGTTCGTGCCGCGATCGGAGATCGACGATCTCTACATCGTCCGGCCATACTATCTGGTGCCCGATGGCAAGGTCGGCCATGACGCCTATGCCGTGATCCGCGACACCATCAAGGCGACCGGCAAGGTGGCGCTGGCACGCGTGGTGCTGACCAATCGCGAGCATATCGTTGCGCTCGAAGCACGCGACAACGGACTGGTCGGCCTGTTGCTGCGCTACCCTTACGAAGTGCGCGCCGCGTCGGACTACTTCGACGGCATCAAGGACGTCAAAGTCACCAAGGACATGCTCGATCTCGCGAAGCACATCGTCGAGCAGAAGTCCGGCCACTTCGAGCCGACCGCATTCGAGGATCACTATGAAGCCGCGCTGCTCGACCTGATCGAGCAGAAGAAGGCCGGTCACCCGATCGCCAAGGCCAAGGTCAGGACCGAAGGCAACGTCATCAACCTAATGGACGCGCTGCGCCAAAGTCTCAAGGGCGGCAAGGCCGCGCCGGCTTCCGCCAAAGCTGCGCCGGCTAAGGGAAAGAAGTCGAAGAAGCGCATCGAAGGCCAGCGCGAGATGCTGTTTCCGATCGAAGGCAAGAAGGCCGCCGCGCAGGAGACCAAGCGCGAGACCGCGAAGCGTCCGGCCAAGGCATCGACTGGCAAGGCATCTGCAAGCAAGGCAGCGGCCGCCAAGCGGAAGGCTGGATAGCTGGCCGCGCCGATGCGCAAGCTGATCGCCTTCGACGACGAGACCCTGGCGGCGCTGACGCAACTCGGCCGCGACCGCATGGCGACGATCCAGGATCTCGCCGACGAAGCTTTCGCCGATCTCCTGAAGAAACACAGCGTGCCGATCGATCTCAAGGACGCGCTGCGCAAAAGCGCAGGCATCACGCGCGCTCCGCCGAAAAAGAAGAAGGCGTGACACGCGGTCGAAATACTGCGGCCAATTTCTCCCTCCCCCTTTCAGGGGGAGGTGACAGATCCCGTCGCGCTTCGATCTAAAACAATCGCACGCTACCCCGCCTTCCGGGAGCGCGCCGAGGAGCGATGGGATTTCTTCGCGGTCCGCCGCCGCGCTGACGTCGTGGCGCGCGAGGTGCTCCGAGACCTGCGCGCCGCAGCACCGGCCTTGCCCTTGAGGCTTTGACGCAAGGCATCCATCAAATCGACGACGTTGCCCTCGCGCTCGGCAGGCTTGGGCGCCTCGATGGTTTTGCCCGCCGCCTTGCGCTTGACCAGCGCCTTCAGCGCGGCTTCGTAATCATCCTTGAATTTTCCGGGATCGAAATGCGCCGCCTTGCTGTCGAGGATGTGCGCGGCCAGCTCCACCATGTCCTTCGAGATTCTCGGCGTCTTGATACCCTCGAAATAGTCGGCCTCGTCGCGCACTTCGTACGGGTAGCGCAGCGTGGTTGCGATCATGCCCTTGCCGCTCGCCTCAATCGCCACGACATGCTCGCGATTCGAGAGCACGACGCGGCCGAGCGCCACCCGATCCTTGTCCTTCATCGCATCGCGGATCACAGCAAATGCATCCGTTCCTGCTTTTCCATCCGGCACGACGTAATAGGGATGATCGAGGTAACGCCGGTCGATCTCGTCGCGCGGCACAAAGCTGTCGATCTCGATGGTATGATTGCTCTCCACCTGAATGGCCGAGAGGTCGTCCTTTTCGATGGCGACGTAGCGCCCCTTCTTGACCTCGTAGCCGCGCCCCTTCTGGTCCTTCTCCACGACATCTCCGGTCCCGGAATCCACCATCTGCTGAACCAGCCGGTTGCCGGTCTCGGTGTTGATCATGTGAAAGCGGGTCTTTTCCGATGTCGTGGTCGCCGGGTAGAGTGCAATCGGACAGGATACGAGAGACAGCTTGAGCGATCCCTTCCAGTAGGCGCGCGGCGGCATCGGTGCTTCCATCGTTTGCTGCGATGGAACTCCAACCGCGACCGCAAGTTTTTGTTCCGCGGCAATTCCGCGCCGCTCACCACGAGGTAACGCGTTGCCCCCTCAGAAACTCTCCACCTATCGCAAGAAGCGCGACTTCACCAAAACCGCCGAGCCGAGCGGCCAAGCGCGCGTCGCGCCTGCGCAGCAGCGCCGCTTCGTGATCCAGATGCATGCCGCCACGCGGCTGCATTACGACTTCCGCCTCGAATATGACGGCGTGTTCAAATCATGGGCGGTAACGCGCGGGCCCTCGCTCGATCCCGGCGAGAAGCGGCTCGCGGTCGAGGTCGAGGATCACCCGCTCGACTATGGCGACTTCGAAGGCACGATCCCGAAAGGCCAGTACGGCGGCGGCACCGTGGAAATCTGGGACCGGGGCTACTGGTATTCCGACGATCCGGCGAAAGGTCTCGCCAAGGGCGATCTCAAATTCGCGCTGATGGGCGAGAAGCTCCGGGGCGAATGGGTGCTGGTGCGGATGAAGCATGATCGCAGCGGCGGCAAGCGCACCAACTGGCTTCTCATCAAGCATCGCGACGAATATGCCGAGCCCGGCAGCGGCGAGGATGTGCTGAAACAGGACCGCTCCGTGGCGTCGGGCCGCACGCTTCAGCAGATCGCGGAGGGCAAGGGCAAGGCGCCCACACCGTTCATGATGAGCAAGCGCACCGCCGGCTCAGACGCCGTGTGGAATTCCAACAAGGGGCTGGCCGCAGAAGCGCGCGCCAACGGATCGAAGCGCTCCACGGCCAAGACGGCGAGTAAACCGGCGTCGGCCCGCAAGCGCGCGCCGAAAAAGAAGCCGGAAGGCAGCAAGGCCCGCGCGATCAAGGATGACATGCCCGACTTCGCCGGACTTCAGCTCTGCGAGGGGTCGGCAACGCCGCCGTCGGCGGACGGCTGGGTGCATGAGATCAAGTTCGATGGCTATCGCATCCAGATGCGGATCGAGGACGGCAAGGTCACGCTGAAGACGCGCAAGGGGCTCGACTGGACCGACAAGTTTCCGGCGATCGCCAAGGCCGCAGCAACGATTCCCGACGCCATCATCGACGGCGAGATCGTCGCGCTGAACAGCAAGGGCGATCCGGATTTTTCGGCGATGCAGGCAGCCCTGTCCGACGGCAAGACGGACGAGTTGGTGTTCTTCGCCTTCGATCTGCTGTTCAGCGGCGGAGAAGACCTGCGTCCGCTTGCACTGACCGAGCGCAAAAGCCGGCTGCATGCGCTGCTCGCAAAGCACGCCAAGGCAAAGAACTCCGCGATTCGCTATGTCGAGCACTTCGATATTCCCGGCGATCAGGTTCTGGCATCTGCAAATAAAATGGGACTTGAAGGCATCATCTCGAAACGAGCCGATGCGCCCTATCGCGCGGGACGCAGCGGCGGGTGGATCAAGATCAAATCCCGCGCCGGCCATGAGGTGGTGATCGGCGGCTGGAAAACCACAAACGGAAAATTCCGCTCGCTGATGGCTGGTGTCTACGAGGGAGACCACCTCGTCTATACCGGCATCGTCGGCACCGGCTATGGCGCCGATACGGTGAAGCGCATCATGCCGTCGCTGAAAGCCGCGGCCGCCTCAAAGAGTCCGTTCGCCGGCAAGAACGCGCCGTCCGGCGGCCGCGACATCCACTGGCTGAAGCCTGAACTGGTTGCCGAGATCGAATTCGCCGGCTGGACCGCGGACGGCAACGTGCGCCAAGCCGCGTTCAAGGGACTGCGCGCGGACAAGCCGGCGCGCGAGGTCAGGGCCGAGAAGCCGACCCGCAAGCCCGTTCCCAAGCTCGATAAGCATGCAGCGGCGACATCGCGCGCGCCGAAGAAAACCTCTGCACGCCGCCCGCCTCCATCGTCGCGCGAGCGCGCCACCGTCATGGGGGTCGCGATCTCGAAGCCGGGCAAGGCCTTGTGGCCGGATGCCGGCGACGACACGCCCGTTACCAAGCACGACCTCGCCGGATACATGGAAACGATCGGCGACTGGATGATCGAGCACATTCGCGGGCGGCCCTGCTCGATCCTGCGCGCGCCCGATGGCATCGGCGGCGAAACCTTCTTCCAGCGCCACGCCATGCCCGGCATGTCCGATCTGGTCGAGATGGCGAAAGTCTCCGGCGACAAGAAGCCCTATCTGCAGATCGACCGCGTCGAAGGCCTGATCGCCGTGGCGCAGATCGGCGGACTCGAGTTGCATCCGTGGAATTGTGCGCCCGGCCAGTATGACGTGCCCGGCCGCCTGGTGTTCGATCTCGATCCGGCGCCGGACGTGGAATTTTCCGAGGTGATCATCGCGGCGAAGGAGATGAAACAACGCCTTGAGGCGCTCGGGCTTGAAACGTTCTGCAAGACCACCGGCGGCAAGGGTCTCCACGTCGTCACGCCACTTGCGACAAACAAGAAAGATATCGTCACCTGGAAAGAAGCCAAGACCTTCGCGCAGATCGTTTGCGAGCAGATGGCCGCCGACGCGCCGGACAAATATCTCGTCAACATGTCGAAGAAGCTGCGCGACGGAAAAATCTTCCTCGACTATCTGCGCAACGACACCAAATCCACAGCGGTCGCGCCGCTGTCGCCGCGCGCACGCCCGGGCGCCACCGTGTCGATGCCGGTCAATTGGCCGCAGGTGAAGGCAGGCCTTGATCCCAAACGCTATACGGTGCGCACCGCGCCGGAACTCTTGAAAAAGAGCAAGGCGTGGGCGGGCTATGACAAGGCCGCGCGTTCGTTGAAAACGGCAATCGCAAAGCTGGCGCGGTGAGCGCACCGGAATGCGAGATGCCACATGCTGAGTGCCACCTCTCCCTTTCAGGCCGGGCTATCGCATATGGCTGCGGCGGTTTTACCTCCCCCTGATAGGGGGAGGTCGATCGACTACGTGAAGCGAAGGAGAGCGGGTGGGGGGC
>JAFEFK010000652.1 GCA_018240625.1 Pseudomonadota bacterium | reverse complement strand
TCAAAACCGTAGTCATTGGCGATCGCCGTCAATGCCGAGGTGTCGGTCGTCAATGCGAGGGCGGCGTAGCCCGGGCGTTCCTTCTTGTAACGTCCAACGATTTCCGCCGCGATGTGCTGGGCGTCGGCAGCGCTGCCGCCGTTGCCGATCAGAAGTACCTTATTCCCGGAACGCAGCGCATCAATGATGGCAAGAGCAATATCGCTCGTAATCGCGAGCAGTCCTGCGTCGTTGGTTGCGCGTTCAAGGGCTGCCAGCGATTGCTGAAAATGGGCTGCGATCGTGTCGTGGTTCAAGACGCACCTTTTAGTA
Organism: Pseudomonadota bacterium; assembly: GCA_018240625.1. Classification (GTDB taxonomy): domain Bacteria; phylum Pseudomonadota; class Alphaproteobacteria; order Rhizobiales; family Xanthobacteraceae; genus Nitrobacter. Next base: position 8,410 of record JAFEFK010000652.1, on the reverse strand, counting down.
GGACTGAAGGAGTGGTAGTGGGCGCGCGCTGCGCGCGCAAGTACAGGCGTGCTGCCGATATCAGCGCGCGGCGCGGGTAACGGCTTTCGCGAGAACGTCTTCCGCGATCTCTAGCACGTCCGCTGCTGGAATATCGCGCATGCAGCGATGATCGTTCATGGTGCAGACCGGACGGTGGCATGGTTGGCACGGGAGGGGTGTTTTTGTCTGTATCGTCGCGGCGAGCCCGCTCAGCGGCGCCCAGTGGTAGGGACTTGTCGGCCCGAAAATTCCGATGGTGGGCGTTCCAATCGCGGACGCGACGTGTAGCAGGCCGGAGTCGTTGGAAATCACAACACTGGCAGCAGCCAGCGCCAGAATGCCGTTCCGAAGGTCGTTACCGGTAAGATCGTGGACGCACGGTCCCCCGGCTGCGACGATCTCCATAGCTGCTTCCTTTTCACCCGGACCGCCGACTACCCATACGTCGATTCCTCGCTCTCCCAGTCTGCGAGCCGCCTCGGCATAGTAAGTCCAGCGCTTGCTGGGACCTACCGATCCCGGCGCTATCGCGACAGCCAGGCTTGTTCCCAAGCCATATTGCACACGCCACCGGCTGACTTCCGCAGCCGGGACCGCCAGTTCAGGCGCAGGCCATTCCGGGGGGCGTGCGGACCCCGGTGGCATCGCCAGCATGGCATTCTGGTCGACCATGCGCGGCAGCTTCTTTTCGCCCCAGCGCCACGCATTGAGCAGGCCAAACCGAAACTCTCCCACGAACCCCACACGCTCGGGAATGCCGGCCAGGGTAGGTGCTAACGCGGACTTCCAAGTCCTCGGCATAATCAGAGCGGTTCCGTAGCCGTTTTCACGTAATTGCCGCGCCAGACGCCGCTGCTGGTCCAGGGCGAGCTTTCCACGCGGCAAATCCGCCACGATGCCTGCTCTTACGCCGGGCATGTAGTCCACCAGAGGCGCACACAGCGGCGTTACGAGCATATCCACCGGACGGTTTGGCCAGCGTTGCTTGAGGACTCGTACAACGGTGTGACCTCGAACGAAGTCGCCGATCCACATGTAGGGAACAATGAGGATGGGTCTGACATCGTCAGAGTCGACGACGGTCGTAAGCTCATTTTGTGAATTAATATTCATATCTTAGTAGACAACGGGACTCGAAACGGTGCGGGGGTTCTCGGTATCCGCTCCTCCCGAGGAGGTAAAGTCACGTTGCGTGACGCATTTGCGGCGCCGATCTTCACCAAAGCAACCTATCCAAGTTGCCTCCCGTGCGAGAGTGAGGCAAAGCTTGCGCCGCACATCCAGGACGGAAACATCATGCTGCTGGTGACCGGGGGCGCCGGTTTTATCGGATCGAATCTCGTGGCCGCGTTAAACGACGCCGGCCGAACTGACGTGACGGTCTGCGATGTGTTGGGGCACGACGGGAAATGGCGCAACCTCGCTAAACGGCAGCTTGCGGATATCGTGCCTCCGGCCGAATTGATGAGCTGGCTCAACGGCCGTCATCTGGATGCCATCGTTCACCTCGGGGCGATTTCCGAGACCACCGCGACCGATGGCGATCTGGTGATCGAAACCAACTTTCGTCTGTCATTGCGACTACTCGACTGGTGCACCGCGAATGCGACGCCTTTCATCTACGCCTCGTCGGCCTCGACTTACGGCGACGGAACACAGGGATTTCGCGACGATCAAACCTTGCCTGCGCTGAAGACGCTGCGGCCGATGAATCTGTATGGCTGGAGCAAACATCTGTTCGATATGGCCGTTGCCGGCCGCGTCGCCACTGGCGACAAGCTCCCGCCGCAATGGGCCGGTCTGAAGTTTTTCAATGTGTTCGGTCCCAATGAATACCACAAGGGCGCCATGATGAGTGTGCTGGCGCGCCGCTTCGATGACGTGAAGGCGGGGCGGCCCGTGCAGCTTTTCAAGTCGCATCGCGAGGGTATTGCCGACGGTGACCAGCGTCGCGACTTCATCTATGTCGATGATGTCGTGCGCGTGATGACCTGGCTGCTGGCGACGCCTTCCGTCAGCGGCATCTTCAATGTTGGAACCGGCCATGCCCGCAGTTTTCGCGATCTGATAACAGCGGCCTATTCCTCGCTTGGCGTATCGCCCAACATCGAATACGTCGATATGCCAAGCCAGATTCGCGGAAGTTATCAGTATTTCACCCAAAGTGAGGATGAGCGCTTGCAGTATGCGGGCTATAATGGCGGTTTCACTCCGCTGGAGGAGGCCGTTGACACATATGTCAGAGGCTATCTCGATCGCGATGATCGCTTTCGTTGACGCCTAACAGGTACAGGGATGTTCGATTTTGATGCCTTGTCGAATGCGATCGTCCGCCAGACGGTTCTCTGCGTTGGTGATCTCATGCTTGACGAGTTCGTGTATGGTGAAATTTCAAGAATTTCACCGGAGGCTCCGGCGCCTGTCATCGCCGTCCGGCGCAGCGAAATCAATGTCGGCGGTGCCGGTAACGTGGCACGCAATATCGCCGCGCTTGGCGCGCACTGCATCTTCGTCGGGTTGGTCGGAGCCGATGACGCTGGCGAGAAACTGCGTGCAGCGCTGTCCGGTGAGAACCTGATTGAACCGTTGCTGGTGTCAGATCCGGCCCGGCCGACGACACGCAAGGTTCGTTTTGTTTCGGAACATTTCTCAACCCACATGCTGCGCGCCGATTGGGAAGCGACCGTACCCGCCTCAGGGCTGGTGGAGCAGGCCTTGATCGACACGATTCTGCCGCTCCTGCCGCGGGCGGATATCGTCTTGTTGTCCGACTATGCCAAGGGCGTGTTGACGGCGCGGGTCATCCGGAACGTCATTGACGCTGCCCGCAAGCTTGGAAAACGCGTGATCGTCGACCCGAAGAGCGCCAACTTCGCCATCTATCGCGGCGCAACGCTGCTGACGCCGAACCAGAAAGAATTTGCCGAAGCGACGCGTAGCCGTGCCGACGACGAGGCGAACCTCGCGACGGCGGCGCGCGACGTGATGCTGCTCGCCGATAGTGAGGCGCTGTTGGTGACGCAGAGTGAGCGCGGCATGACGCTGGTGCCGCGCGAGGGGGATGTCATTCATGTCCCGGCATATCCGGTCAAGGTACGCGACGTGACAGGTGCCGGCGATACCGTCGCCGCGATGCTGGCCGTCGCGCTGGCTGCCGGGGCCGATTGGGAGACCGCGCTGCGGACGGCGAGCGCGGCAGCCGCCGTCGCAGTCAGCAAGAGTGGAACCGCGATCGTCACGCTTGCCGAACTGCGCCACAGAATCTTGCCGCATGCCTCCCTTGCGGCCGAGGAGAAGATCGCGCGATCAGCCGATGACCTCGATGAACGCGTGTCGAAGTGGCGCGAACAGGGCTTGCGGATCGGCTTTACCAACGGCTGCTTCGACATTCTGCATCCAGGCCACGTCAAGGTGCTGACCGGCGCGCGTGCGGCTTGTGATCGGCTGATCGTCGGCCTAAACAGCGATAATTCGGTGAAGCGGCTAAAGGGCGAAGAACGGCCCATCCAGGATGAGCGCGCACGTGCGGGGGTTCTTGCGGCGCTCGAGGCGGTTGATCTTGTCGTGATCTTCGAAGAAGACACACCGCTGAAACTGATCGAACAAATTCAGCCGAGCGTGCTCGTCAAAGGGGGGGACTATACGCTTAAGCAGGTCGTCGGACACGAGATAGTAACTGCGCGCGGGGGCGAGGTCGTGCTGATCGACGTCCTCCAAGGCTTCAGCACGACCTCGCTCGTGAAGCGCGCGGGAGGTACAGGATGAATACCGATTCGTCTCGTGGAACTCGAAGTGTAGCCAGTTATATTTGGACGGATATTTAATGAATCGATTTCAAAGACCGACTTCGCGAAACATTCTGATTGCGCTTCACGATTTGCTGGCGGCGACCACGGCGCTATTTGCAAGCTGCTATTTCCGTTTTGAAAATTATGGTTTGGCGGAGCGCCTGCCGTTGCTGATGCGGATCCTGCCGTATTTTCTGATCGCCTGCGGCGTTGTGTTTTATTTGTTTCATCTCACAACGACAAAATGGAGATTCATTTCCCTTCTCGATGCGCTCAACATTGTCAAGGCAACTTCGGTTCTGGCGTTCATCCTTCTCGTTTTCGATTACATCGTCATCGCGCCGAATCTCTACGGTACATTTTTTCTCGGAAAGCAGACGATCGTACTCTACTGGTTGTTCCAGATATTTCTTCTTGCTGCGACGCGTTTCGCTTACCGGTATTTTCGCTACAAGCGGACGCTGGTTCACACCAAGACCAGCGACGCCGCGCCGGTGATTGTGGTTGGCCGCGCAGCGGACGCCGAGATCTTTTTTCGTTCGGTCGAGAGTGGAGCAGTCAAACAATTGCGCCCGGTCGGTCTGCTGTCGCCATCGCATGCGGATATCGGCCATACGATACGCGGCATTCCGGTGCTCGGTGGTGTGGATGATCTCGACGCGGTGGTGGCGGATTTTGCCGAGCGCCAGAGGCCGATCAAGCGCATTATCATGACGCCCTCCGCGTTCGAGCCGGAGGCACAGCCGGAATCTGTTCTCGTGCGCGGCCGCAAGCTCGGCCTCAAGGTAAGTCGGTTGCCGTCGCTCGGCGAAGGAGGCGAGGTTCCACACTTGGCGCCGGTTGCGGTTGAAGATCTCCTGCTCCGCCCCAGCCGCACGATTGACTATGAGCGCCTCGAAGCGTTGGTCAAGAACAAGTCAGTTGTCGTCACGGGCGGCGGCGGCTCCATCGGATCGGAAATCTGCGATCGCGTCGTGACCTTCGGTGCGAGCAGGCTGCTGATCGTCGAAAATTCCGAGCCTGCGCTCTACGCAATCGTGGAAGCGTTGGGCGCCAAGAGCCGTGCCGCGGTCGTAGAAGGCCGCATCGCCGACATTCGCGACCGTGAGCGGCTCGTGCGATTGATGGACGAATTCAAGCCGGACATCGTATTTCATGCGGCCGCGCTCAAACATGTTCCAATTCTCGAGCGGGACTGGAGCGAAGGCGTCAAAACGAACATTTTCGGTTCGGTCAACGTCGCTGACGCGGCGCTGGCGTCGGGCGCCGAAGCCATGGTGATGATCTCGACCGACAAGGCGATCGAGCCGGTTTCCATGCTCGGACTGACCAAGCGTTTTGCCGAAATGTATTGTCAGGCGCTGGATCACGAACTGGCGTCAAGGATCGGCGGCAATAAACCGATGCGACTGATTTCGGTTCGATTCGGCAATGTGCTTGCGTCGAACGGATCAGTGGTGCCGAAGTTCAAGGCGCAGATCGAAGCCGGCGGTCCGGTGACCGTCACGCATCCCGATATGGTTCGCTATTTCATGACCATCCGTGAAGCCTGCGATCTCGTTATTACGGCAGCCAGCCACGCCATGACTCCCGAGCGGCCGGATGTGTCGGTGTATGTTCTGAACATGGGGCAGCCGGTCAAGATCGTCGATCTTGCCGAGCGCATGATCCGGTTGTCCGGCCTGCAGCCTCATCATGATATTGAAATTTCCTTTACCGGCGTCCGGCCGGGCGAGCGGTTGAATGAAATCCTGTTTGCGAGCGAAGAGCCGACGATCGAGATCGGTTTGTCCGGAATTCTGGCGGCAAAACCAAATGAGCCGCCGATGGATCTGCTGCACAAGTGGCTCGCAACCCTGACGGAAGCTGTTGCCATGGAGGACAAAGCGACAATTCGCTCGGTTCTGAAGGACGCTGTGCCGGAATTTAAGGCAAACACTTGATAACGTTCGCCGGTTGCTGGATCTCGGACCGAATTTCGACGCTATTCCGGCACTTCGATTGAGACTGCGCCTTTTTCAGCCTTCTCGGCGCTAACGATCCAGATAAGTCCGCCGAGTGCGCCGACGATAAAGAATACGGCACCGAACAGCAGCGAAATGTTGACGCCTTCATTCGTCGGGAGCCCGGCGTAGCCGAAGGCCAGCGCCATGGACGCCTCGCGTACGCCCCAGCCGGCGATCGAGATCGGCAACATCGTAATGAGCATGACCGGGGGGATCAGCTGGAATACCTCGCTGAACAGAATTGGTGCAGCAATGGCTCGCGCCACACACCACGCAATGACGACCGCGAGGATATGAATAAGAAACGATAGCAGCGCGATCTTCCATCCGCGCTGGCGGCTGAAAATGGCGTGGTTGGTGATGACCGAGCACGCGTGAATATGTTTTGCTCCCCACAGCTTCTTCAGCCATGGCCATTGCAGCCGGCCCAGAATCAGAAAGCCGCCGCCGGCGGCTAGCGCTGCGAAGTCGACAAACAGCAACGCCAGTCTGCCGTGCGGATCGCCGATCAACTCGTAGCTCCACGGAAGGCTTGCGACGATCAGAATGGCGAGCGCAACGAGGCCAATCGCCCGATCCACAAAGATCGAATAAGTTGCGGCGCGCCATCCAGCCGAGCCGCGGCCGACCAGCCAGAGCCGCATGGCGTCACCGCCGATGGAGGACGGCAGGGTCTGGTTGAAGAATGAGCCGATCATGCTGTAGCGCACCGCCTGCGTGACGGTCAGGGGAGCGCCGCAATCCGCGCTGATTTCGCGCCAGCGTAAAGCTGCGACAAAAACCTGCGATAGCGTGATTGCGATGGCGAGCATGATCCAGCCGACGCTCGCGATGGTGAGGCGCGCCGCAAGATCCGAAAAATTGGCCTTGCGGAGCGCGAGATAGAGCAACGCGACCGAGATCAGTATTTTCGCCGTTGAGAGCAGAATCTGGCGCATTGCGCTGGTGGTTGTCGGGGTGAGGTGACGCCATCGGGACGTTTCGACGGCAATCCGGGGACTTCGGTTGCCTTGGTATGGTTTTAGATGACATCTGGCAATAGTCGTGCGACCAGGTATTGCGATCCTCCTGACACCGCAGGTAAGGAGGAATTGGCGATCTCGTCTGCCGCGCCGGTTGCCGTCGCCTCGACATCTTCTGGAAGAAGGCGTCCATCGTTTTTGAAGCTATTGTCGCTGTCGTCCGATCTATTATAGGTAGACTCAGCACATGGAGATTGTCCGGTGGGTGAGCGTATCATTCCACTTGTCATGTGCGGTGGCGCGGGAACGCGATTATGGCCGGCTTCGCGCGAAGGCCGGCCGAAGCAATTCCTGCCGTTATTCGGGCCACGCTCGACATTTCAGGATACGCTGAAACGCGTCTCGGATCCGGCGCTGTTCGAGCGGCCGATCGTGATCACCAATGCTGCCTATCGTTTTATGGTGCTCGAGCAACTGGCGGAGATCGGGATTGAAGCGGACGTACTGCTTGAACCCGCGCGACGCGACTCCGGACCTGCAATTGCCGCGGGCGCGACCTTTGCGCAGATGCGTGACGGCGCGGCCGTCGTGCTTGCGCTTGCTGCGGATCATGTGGTGCGCGACACCGTTGCGTTCGTGGCCGCATGCCGTCAAGGGCTTGTTGCGGCCGATGCCGGGCGCATCGTGACCTTCGGCGTCAAGCCGGAGCGGGCGGCCACCGAGTACGGTTATATCAGCCCGGGTGCTGTCATCGCAGGTGAGGTTCGTGGCGTCACAAGGTTCGTCGAGAAGCCGGATCCGCAAACTGCCTCGGAATACACCAAAGCCGGATATCTCTGGAACAGCGGCAATTTCATGTTTCGTGCCAGCATGCTGCTCGATGAATATCGTGAGGTCGATCCAGAGAGCGTTCAGGCAGTGACCGATGCCGTGACCAATGCCGGCCGGGATCTCGGCTTTGTCACGCTTGAACCGCACGCTTTCGCAAAGGCCAAAGCGATTTCGATCGACTATGCGGTGATGGAAAAAACCTCCCATGCCGCCGTAGTGCCGGTCGCGTGCGGTTGGTCCGACGTCGGATCGTGGCGCGCGGTGTGGGAGTTGTCGGACAAGGACAGTCAGGGCAATGCGGTTCACGGAACTGCCGTGTTCGAGGACTCCCGCAATTGCAACGTCTCGACCGACCGGGCACTCGTTGCTCTGGAAGGTGTTGACGATCTTGTGGTGGTCGCGACGCAGGACGCTGTGCTGGTGTCGCGTCAAAACGACGCCAATGGACTGAAGCGGTTGGTGGCGAAGCTGAAGGCGCTGGCGCCGCAGGTCACCGAAGAGCACCTCCGCGTCCATCGGCCGTGGGGTGCTTATCAGTCGATCGACCGAGGTGAACGCCATCAGGTCAAGCGCATCACGGTGAATGCCGGTGGCCGGCTGTCGCTGCAAAAACATCATCATCGCTCGGAACACTGGATCGTGGTGCGCGGTACCGCAAAGGTGACCGTCGATGATCTCGTTAAAATCGTGCACGAAAACGAATCGATCTATATTCCGATCGGAGCCGCCCATCGGCTGGAAAACCCGGGTAAAATCCTGCTGGAACTGATCGAGGTGCAGACCGGCAGCTATCTCGGCGAGG
>JAFEFK010000651.1 GCA_018240625.1 Pseudomonadota bacterium | reverse complement strand
GCCTGAAACAACTGCATCACCGGTCCGATGATCGAGAGGCTCGGACTGTTGATCTCCTGACACTTGGCTTCGAGGCGCGCGACCAGATCCTTTTCCAAGAGCGTGAACAGAACGATCCCCGGCGCTTCCTCGATTTCCGCGAGAAGACGATCGAGTTGCTTCTGACTGCGAACCAGCGGGTAAACATGCTCGACAGGCGTGACATTGGCATATTGCGCGGCGACCGCGCGTGACACCGTGATCAGCGTTTCACCGGTCGAATCGGACACCAGGTGAAGATGAAAATAGCTGCCAGTGATGGGCACCATAACTCTGTATACCCTGTGAATCGCTGTGGAGCCTGAACCGCGATACAGCGCTTCCGGCAAAGGCTTCGGGATAACCTGGATTTTTCTTCACAGGCGTCGTGAAGGGAAAAGTCCGTCGATCGCTATCGATGATAGTGGGGTTATGTGGACTTGTCTCTTGATAATCAAGCACCCGCAACCTGTAAGTCTTTGAGGGCGCGATAATCTTCAGACCTGCGATCGAGTCTGATAGATCGCTGTACAGTGTGAAGAAGCTCTGGAAAAGAAGGGACAGCTTTGCGCTGGCCCAATTCACTGTCACTTAGACTCAAACCTAAGAATCTAAAAATATTGATTTAGAAAAGAGTCACTTGCGGATAACACCTTGATCGGGTCTCTATCTGTCGCCGGAGCAATGCTGACGCTCGTCAAGCGTTCCGCGGATGGATGACTATCAGGCACCTCGAGCGAGACGATCGATGTACGAATGGGTCAAGGCGTTCCATGTGATTGCCGTCATCTCATGGATGGCGGGGATGCTCTATCTGCCCCGGCTGTTCGTCTATCACTGCGATGCCGAGATCGGTTCGAGGCAATCCGAAACGTTCAAGGTGATGGAGCGCCGGCTTCTGAAGGGGATCATCAACCCGGCGATGATTCTGACCTGGCTGCTGGGGCTGTATCTGGTCTGGGCCGGCCACTGGTATTTGGCAGGCTGGTTTCACGCCAAGCTGTTTCTTGTGCTCGTCATGTCGGGTGTGCATGGCTTTTTTACAGGTCGCGTTCGCGATTTCGCCAACGACCGCAATACGCGAAGCCAGAAATTCTATAGGATTCTCAACGAAATACCAACATTGATCATGGTCGCGGTCGTCATCCTGGTCATCGTAAAACCGTTTTGACAGGCGATACCTCTCAAAGAGCTCCTTGCGCAGACCTTGTCGATTTTCTATATTAGGAACATCCCACCCCACGCAGGCGGATGTGGTTGCGTTGCGGTTTTTCTATCGAACCGGCCACCACATCAGGTTTGAAGCCTTTTTGGCACCTTCCTCGCTCAAGGCTTTTCACGGGTAAGACCTGCGGACTTTCCTTTCGGTTTCCGTCCGCATTTTCTTAAAGCCACCTCGCAATCCCCCTCAAGTTTTTCCACAGGACCGATCCCAATGCGGGAAATGAAACTTCAAGACCTCAAGGCCAAGACTCCAGCCGAACTCGTATCGTTCGCGGAAGAGCTTGGGGTCGAAACTGCCAGCACCATGCGTAAGCAGGAGCTGATGTTCGCTATCCTCAAGCAGCTGGCCATCCAGGAAACCGATATTATCGGCGAAGGCGTCGTCGAGGTTCTCTCCGACGGCTTCGGCTTCCTGCGTTCGCCGGATGCCAACTATCTGCCGGGCCCGGACGATATCTATGTCTCGCCGTCGCAGATCCGCCGCTTCGGTCTGCGGACCGGCGATACCATCGAAGGCCACATCCGCAGCCCTAAGGAAGGCGAACGCTACTTCGCGCTGCTGAAGGTCAATACGCTCAACTTCGAGGATCCCGAGAAGTCGAAGCACAAGGTCAACTTCGACAACCTGACGCCGCTGTTTCCCGATCAGCGCTTCCGCCTCGAGCTGGAAGACCCGACCCGCAAGGACCTGTCGGCGCGGGTCATCGACATCGTCGCGCCGATCGGAAAGGGCCAGCGCGCGCTGATCGTGGCGCCGCCACGCACCGGCAAGACGGTGCTGATGCAGAATATTGCGCACTCCATCACGGCCAATCATCCGGAATGCTATCTGATCGTTCTTTTGATCGACGAACGCCCGGAAGAAGTCACCGACATGCAGCGTTCTGTGAAGGGCGAGGTTGTATCGTCTACCTTCGACGAACCGGCCGTGCGCCACGTTCAAGTCGCCGAGATGGTCATTGAGAAGGCCAAGCGGCTGGTTGAGCATGGCCGCGACGTGGTGATCCTGCTGGACTCGATTACGCGTCTCGGCCGTGCTTACAACACCGTGGTGCCATCGTCTGGCAAGGTGCTGACCGGCGGCGTCGACGCCAACGCGCTGCAGCGGCCGAAGCGGTTCTTCGGTGCCGCTCGTAATATCGAGGAAGGCGGATCGCTGACCATCATCGCCACCGCACTGGTCGATACCGGCAGCCGCATGGACGAAGTGATCTTCGAAGAGTTCAAGGGCACCGGAAATTCTGAACTCATCCTTGATCGCAAGGTTTCCGACAAGCGTACCTTCCCGGCCATCGACATCTCGCGCTCCGGCACCCGCAAGGAAGAGCTCATCACCGATCCGCAGCTGCTCAAGAAGATGTATGTGCTGCGCCGGATCCTCAATCCGATGGGCACCATGGATGCGATCGACTTCCTGCTCGACAAGTTGCGCAACACCAAGAACAACGCGGAATTCTTCGAGTCGATGAACACCTGAGAAGACAAGAAAGAGAAAAGCCCGCAGCCGTGCCTGCGGGCTTTTCTGTACCTAGAGTCTTTCCGCTTCTGATGGAATC
>JAFEFK010000650.1 GCA_018240625.1 Pseudomonadota bacterium | reverse complement strand
ATTGCCATGGGCGATGGCGAGATCGGGATCGATCTTGATGGCCGTATCGAAATCGGCCATCGCGCGCCTGGCATCGCCCTTGCCGACCCAGGCGTCGCCGCGATTGTTGTAGGCCAGCGCAAACGCCGGATCGATGCGAAGCGCCTCGTCATAGTCCTTGATGGCGCGGTCCAGATCCTTCTTGAAAGCAAAGACCCGGCCGCGGTTGGTATAGGCGCAGGCATAGGCCGGATCGATCTTGATGGCCTCATCGAGATCGGCGAGCGCGCGATCGAGTTCACGCTTCTCGGTCAGGCCGTAGCCGCGATTGCAGTAAGCCGCGGCGAGCCGATTGCCGGTTTCCGTTCTGGCATCGATCACCGCTGTACAGGCCGTCACCTTGTCGTCAGGCGACGTGGCGGCCGCGACGCAACTTTGCCACGTGGCCCCGGCGTCCGCGGACGCTAACTGCGGGGCCGCGGCCAGGATCAGCCCTGCAAAGATCTGGATTATCAAAGTGCAGGAAATTCGCATGTCGCTGATCCGGATTTTCCGGTTGGTCGCCGATCCCCGCGCATGGGTTCACCTCGTCGCTGCCCCTACCCGCGCTCGACCGGGCGTGCCAAAGTGACTGAGCCGCCTCAAGGGGAACACAGCCGATCATGACCGCCGTCCGCGACAACAAATCTCTCAACCGTTTCGAGATGGAGACCGAAGGCGGCCTGGCGTTCGCCAACTATCGCCTCACACCCGGCAAGGTCATCATCACCCACACCGAAACGCCGCGCGCATTGCGCGGCCGCGGCATTGCGTCGGAACTGGTGAAAGGCGCACTGAAAATCATCCGCGCCGATGGACTGAAAGTCGTGGCCGGCTGCAGTTTTGTGGTCGATTATCTCGACAAGCATCCGGAAGACGCCGACCTCCGGGGATAAGACTTTGCGACCCGCGCGGCGTAATCCGCGCGGGCTCTGAGACCGTCGCGTCAGACGATCTTGATCGACATATCCGGCAGGCCCTCGATCTTGCACAGCAGCACGTCGCCCTTCACCACCGGGCCGACATTTGCCGGTGTACCGGAATAGATGATGTCGCCGGCCTTGAGCTCGAACGCCTCCGACAGTTTCGATATCTGCTCGGCCACGCTCCAGATCATCTTGTCGAGATCGGCATCCTGCCGAACCTTGCCGTTTACGGCGAGCGAGATCGCGCCCTTGGTGAAGTGACCGGTCTTGCTCGCCGGATGGATCGGGCCGAGCACTGCGGCATGATCAAAACTCTTGCCGATTTCCCACGGCTTCTTCATCGCGGCCATTTCGTTCTGCAAGTCGCGGCGCGTCATGTCGAGACCGACCGTGTAGCCGTAGACATGGTCCAGTGCTTTCTCAGGCGGAATGTTGCTGCCGCCGGACTTCAACGCCGCCACAAGCTCCACCTCGTGATGATAGTTTTTCGTCAGCGACGGATACGGATGATCGGCGACGGTGCCGATGGCAACATTCTGAATCGCATCTGTCGGCTTCTGGAAAAAGAACGGCGGCTCGCGGGTCGGATCGGAGCCGCGCTCGATCGCGTGCGCCGCGTAGTTACGGCCGATGCAATAGATGCGGCGCACCGGAAACACCTCGCTTTCGCCGGCGATCGGAATGGTAACTGGCTCATGCGGAAAGATCGGCTTGGGAGCGGCCTGCGCGGCAGCCGGACGGGCTTCCACGGCGGCGCCGGCGAGCGCGGCCGCACCGGTTGCGAGGATGGTTCTGCGGTCGAATACCTGCACGAGCGTGCTCCATTTTTCTTTCTGGTTGGCCTCCATAGCATGCATCGGCTGGTATGCCAGCCCCTTGCATTACGGACGCGGCCATTGCGTTGCTGCAGCGCAGTGTCCGGAACGCGGGGTTTCCAATCAACAAAAAAGGCCCGCATCAGCGGGCCTTTTCGAACCGGGTTAGCCGTTACATGATCAGTGTTTCATGTCCGGCGGCAGCTTGCCACCGTTGGCCGCGAGCTGGGCCATCATCTGCTTGTGCAGCCACATGTTCATGGTCGCGGAATCGTTGGTATCGCCCGAATATTTCAGATCCTTCGCCAATTCCTTGCGGGCGCTGAGGCTTGAATCGATGTCGAGCGCCTTCATCAGATCGACGATCGATGTCCGCCATTCCAGCTTTTCCTTCTTGTCGGCGACCGCCTTGTCGAGAATGGCCGCCACATCAACGCTTCCCGCCGGCGCAACTCCTCCCGATGCCGGAGCGGCTGCACCGCCTGCTGCATCTGCCGGCGCCGGGGTCGCCGCTTCCGCGTGCGTACCGAAGATGGCGCCCATGATCTTTCCAAATATGCTCATTATGTCGCTCCCAAAAAAGTAACTTGAAGACTGCGCTGATCCAGAACGGCGTTTCGCGGCGCGTTGACCGTGAGATCGATCAAAGACTAGCCGCCTCGCCAGGGCTTGCCAATGCGGCAACATCGACCGGCCAGCGGAGCTTTTTCAGCACAACGGTCTTTGGTGACATCACAATGTCGCATTTGTGTCACCGCAGCGCAGCGATGAAATGACTCAAATGAGGTCGAATTCGAGACACCCGTGCTGCATTGCAGTCGCCGCACACACTCACTGAACCGTGAGCAACGCGAGTCGACGATCAGCGTTAGAGTCGGTCAACAGGTCGCGGCAAGACCAGGTTCTTTGCTCTCGCGTCTGGCTTTGATCGTGATCGTTTTCGAAGGGGCAAGTTCGCGCCATCGCGCGAGAAACTTGCCGCCGTGAAAGGGAGACAACGAGCATGGCCACCTCTTATCCTGTCGATGTCACGCCGCGCATCAAACCAGCAGCGGCGGCCGGACCCGT
>JAFEFK010000064.1 GCA_018240625.1 Pseudomonadota bacterium | reverse complement strand
GGGGCTGCATCAGCAAACCCGAGACGTGGTTGCCTTTATCGATTTCGATAGCGAGTTTTTCGGCCTGCATGGTTTTCATGCTTCTGATTATCACGGCAGGCGCTGCCGCCATAGAGCGTCCCGGTTTGCAGGGCGGCTATGCGGCTCGCCACGCGGGTTGCATTGCGCGTCGGCAGAGGCGTAAATCGCCGCGACATAAGAACGGCGAGGCGACGAGCCAGCTTCGCGAGCAGGGAGCGACACCATGACTGAGGCGAGACGCGTTCGGCCGGAAAAGACTGCCGAGCTCGGCACCACCGACGAGGAATTCCAGAATCTCCATGAGTTGATCCGCCGAGCGCGAACCAATCTCAACCAGAATGCCTGGGATTATATCGCCGGCGCCTCGGAATCCGAGACCACCATGCGGCGCAATCGCATGGCGCTCGACGAGATCGCGTTTCGGCCGCGCGTGCTGCGCGACGTCCACAAGGTCGATCCATCGGTGGAAATATTCGGCCGCCGCCTGCGGCTGCCGGTCATGATGGCGCCGGTCGGCGCACTCGAGATGTTCGATCCCGGCGGGGGCGGTGCGGTCGGCAGCGGCGCGGGTCTGTTCGGCGCGGCGCATATGCTGAGTTCGGTGTCGCAGCCCGGCCTCGAGGGGCTGGCGAAGGCCGCGCCGGATGCGCTGCGCATCTTCCAGCTCTATGTGCGCGGCGACGACGCCTATGTCGAGGATCAGGTCAAGCGCGCCATCGACAACGGCTACACCGCGTTCTGTCTGACGGTGGATACCGCGCATTACAGCCGGCGCGAGCGCGATCTCGCCAAGCGCTACGTGCGCGCCAGCCGCATTCGCGCCACCGGCGGCGAATTCCAGATGGGATTGAGCTGGCGCACGGTGAAGCTGATCAAGGACAAGTACAGGATTCCGCTTGTGATCAAGGGCATCGCGACGGCGGAAGACGCTGTCACGGCCTGCGATCACGGCGTCGAGTGGATCTATGTGTCGAACCACGGCGGACGCCAGCTCGATCACGGCCGCGGCTCGATGCATGTGCTGCCCGAAATCGTCCAGGCGGTCGCGGGCCGCGCCAAAATCATGGTGGACGGCAGCATCTGCCGCGGCACCGACATCGTGAAGGCGATCGCGTCGGGCGCGGACCTCGTCGGCATCGGCCGCATGCAGTGCTGGGCGCTCGCGGCCAAGGGCGAGGAGGGCATCGTTCGCCTGCTGGAGCTTCTGGAAGACGAGG
Organism: Pseudomonadota bacterium; assembly: GCA_018240625.1. Taxonomy (GTDB): domain Bacteria; phylum Pseudomonadota; class Alphaproteobacteria; order Rhizobiales; family Xanthobacteraceae; genus Nitrobacter. Next base: position 261 of record JAFEFK010000064.1, on the reverse strand, counting down.
TGATCCGCTGCCTCGGACTTTTAGGCGTCACCTCGTTCGCGCAACTCGACAAGTCGTACCTGCATCCGGCGACGGCGACCAACCTGCCGCACGTGCTGAGTTCGTTCCCGCTGCTGGAGATCGAGCCTTACAGGTATTGAGGGTCGTTCGATTGCTGCAATTGGCGCCACCTCTCCCCACTGGGGAGAGGTCGGATCGCGTCGGCAGCGCTATTGCGCGCCGGAGCGATCCGGGTGAGGGGGCGTTCGACATCGAGAGTCC
>JAFEFK010000649.1 GCA_018240625.1 Pseudomonadota bacterium | reverse complement strand
TCTTGGTGTCAGACATGCAGAACAGCTTCCTCAGCCCGTAGCGCGTCGTCCTCGATCTGGATCGTGACGTGATCGATGCCAAAGTCTTCCTTCATGACGCGGCGCGCTTCCCGCAGGGCCGCGCTACCCATTGACATGTTTGCGACCACAAGATGGCAACTCATGGCGTCGAATCCCGACGTAATCGTCCAAACGTGCAGATCGTGAACAGCCGTCACGCCCGAAATTCCCACCAGTCTCTTCTCGAGAAGATCGACGTCGACGTTCGGCGGCACACCCTCCATTAGGATGTGGGTGACCTGCTTTAACAACAGCCACGTTCGCGGCACGATGAATAGGCCGATGCCCGCGCCGATGATCGGGTCCGCAAGCCGCCATCCCTTCCACATCATGAGGAGCGCCGCGACGATCACCCCGATCGAGCCGAGCATGTCGCTCAGCACCTCAAAATAGGCGCCCTTCACGTTGAGGCTTTCCGATGATCCGCCCGCCAGCAACCGCATGCTGATCACGTTCACGATGAGGCCGATCGCAGCAACCAACAGCAGTGGGCCGCTCAAGATTTCGGGCGGCGACACGAAGCGCTGGTAGGCTTCGTAAAGAATGTAGACGGTCAGCAGCAGCAGAACGACAGCGTTGGTCAACGCCGACAGCACTTCCATCCGCAAATAGCCAAATGTGCGCTGCGGCGTCGCCTCACGCGCTGCGAAACGGATCGCCAGTAGCGCGAGCCCCAACCCGCCGACATCCGTCAACATATGGGCGGCATCGGCCAGGAGGGCCAAACTGCCCGTGATCAAACCACCGACGACCTCCGCGATCATGTAGGTGACCGTCAAGGCCAGCGCCCAGCGCAACCTTCCTGCGTGTTGCGCGGCGGCTGTTCCCGTGGTTCCTCCACCGTGCATATCAAGCCTCCGAAAAGCGAGCCGGACGTGGACCGGCATTCTGGCCGACGGCGCCTCGTAGCTTCGTCTCAAGTTCATCCAACAAAAAGAAGCTTACATCGTCGACAGAGCCATGTCCCTTCGCAAACGGCTGCTCGAGCAATCGAACCAGATACAGCGCATAGACGAACATGTAGGTAATAAAGCCGAGCATGATCGCGGAGGCGGGATCTCCCTCGGTCTTTAGCAGGAGCAGCATTCCTACGATTGACAGCACCAGCGTCTGGACAAGCACGTGCACCGAGGGAACAAACTCGACGCGTTGGATATGATAAATGCGCAACATTGCGCGCCGAATAACATCCTGTGTGGTGCGCAACCGCACCACGAAATTTGCGGCCATCCCCATCCCTTCGAGGCGGCCAAAAATGGGCGTCAATTTTGCGATTTCGTCCAACACAGGCGGAAT
>JAFEFK010000648.1 GCA_018240625.1 Pseudomonadota bacterium | reverse complement strand
CCGAGACTAACCACGGGTAGACCGGCAATAAAGCAGGTTCTCGCGTGAACAGGAGGTGCTGGCTCCAGAATTTCCAGCGAGGCCGTCATGGCCCTGGCCGAGAATTCAACACAAGACAGGACTTGCAAATCGCATGGGGGTATTCAGACCGGAGAGGGTGCCTCTGGGTCATTAGGCGACATGGCAACTTCGCGGATGGCGACTTCTTCGCGATCTCCCACGCTATAGACGCCATACCTGCCGCCGGTGAACCGACCCGGACGATCGCGGCTGATGGCGCCGTGAGCGAACTCACCCATCCCAGAAACTCGCCGCTCCGGCGGGACAAGACCTTTCGAAAGTCACTAGCTTTCTCGAACCAATAGGAAGGAACTATATTGTCTTCGCACGCCCGCGCGATTCGGACAGGTATGGTCTGATGTGAATCGGTCCGACCCGGTCCAACGATGACCGGCCCGCCCCCGATATCGCTGGGGATTGCAAGCTGACTTCAGTTGACCGGGAGAAACATGCTAAGCACCTACTGGCTGGTTCTATAGAACCCGATGGATACCGGCTTAGCGCGTAACCAGCGCGTCTGAAGTGGTGAGGGAATCACGTGTGAAGCGTCTTTTCAGTGTAATCGTGACAACCTATGATCGGCCAGATGCATTGGTCGTTGTGTTGGATGCGCTGGCGCGGCAGACCGATCAGGATTTCGAAGTCATTGTCGCCGATGACGGGTCCGGCGAAGCCACGCGCACAGCCATCGGTAGCTGCCAAATGGCATTTGTTGGCCGATTGCGTCATGTCTGGCGAGCACATCAGGATTTTCGCGCCGGCGAAATTCGGAACCGCGGTGTTCTCGCCAGTTCCGGTAGTTACTGCATTTTTCTCGATGGCGATTGTATACCGCGCCGAGACTTCATCGCCCAGCATCGCCGACTTGCCGCGCCGAATTGCTTCGTTACCGGTAACCGTACGCTGCTCTCGGCCGACCTGACGCATCAGGTGCTGCGGGACGGCCAACGCGCCGGCGAGTGGCCGCTACCCACTCTGCTACGGCATCTCAGTCGTAACAACATCAACCGTATTGCGCCGATGCTGCGATTGCCATTGGGACCGCTGCGGCGGCTGCGAGCCGGACAGTGGCGGGGCGCGCGCTCCTGCAACCTCGCTATCTGGCGCAACGATCTCGATCTCGTTGACGGATTTGATACCGAATTTGTCGGTTGGGGGCGTGAAGATTCCGATCTTGTGGTTCGGTTGACGCATGCCGGCGTTAAGCGCCGTGACGGAGCATTTGCCACCGGCGTTTTGCACCTTTGGCATCCTCCAGCGGAGCAGTCGCATGTTCCGCTAAACGACGATATGCTCGCATCGGTAATAGCAGCCAAAGCAGTAGCGGCGCGGCGCGGGCTTAAGGCGCTGCGCTCCGAAGCAGACGCCGCCTTAAGCAACGAATTGAGCGAGGCAGGTTAGCCGTATGCTTCAGTTCAGCCAGACACGTATGCGCAACACTTCCGGCATGCTTGTCACCGCGATCGCAGCCTCTTTACCGTGGTCAACATCGGCAACCGCTATTTTGGTAGGGTTGTGGCTCGTGTCATTACTCGCGACCTTGCGTCCAGAGGATGTGTATCATGAAATGCGCACGCCCGCCGCGGCCCTTCCGATTGCGCTGTGGGTGATTGCACTACTGGGCATGTTCTGGGCGGACGTGAGCTGGGCTGAGCGGCTTAACGGTCTCAAGCCGTTTCACAAATTGCTCGTCTTGCCCCTGCTTTTCGCTCAATTTCGTCAAACACCCAATGTGAAGCCGGTGTTTGGAGCATTTCTCGTAGCGTCGGTACTACTGGCGCTTGTATCATGGGCATTGGTGTTGCTCCCCGGAATATCGTGGCGCGGCGAGAATTATATCGGCGTCCCCGTCAAAGATTACATCTCGCAAAGCGGCGTGTTCACGCTCTGCATCTTCGGATTGCTGTGGATTGCAACCCAACGCCAGGAAAAATCCGGCCGTCGCTGGCTCGTGTTGGCGTTAGCGGCGCTGTTCCTCAGCAACATCGTTTATGTCGCCACTTCCCGAACGTCGCTGGTAGTCGTGGTGGGTTTAGCGCTTCTGTTTTCAATCCGAAGATTCGGCTGGCGAGGCTTCCTCGCCCTT
>JAFEFK010000647.1 GCA_018240625.1 Pseudomonadota bacterium | reverse complement strand
GACCGATCATTTGGCCCTTCGCGACCAGGTTACAGTCAATCTCGACATGATCGGCAATCGAAATCTTGGAGTCTATTTGCAATACGATAAATGGGACGGCCGCATTCAGCGCAAGCAGACGTTCAATTCCAAGGGTGACCTCAGTCGCCTTGGTGAGTTCGTGCGCTCGCTTCATGGTGATCCGTTGTCGGTCGGCCTGTTTGTTCCATTCCCGATTGCCTGGACGGCCGTGAAGGAATTCATCGAGACCGATGGCGAGTTGCCCACCAGCATCGAATGGATCGCGAGTAGCGATCTGCCACCGGAAACGTTTCCCGATCCGTAGGCCGTTCGCGGACGCATGCTCTTGATAATTTCGCGCGACTGAATCGTCGGCTGTGCGTCGAAGGATAAAGGGCTGGATCAATCCCGGCCCTGACAGCCGTTGTGGATTCAAACAATGTCCGATCTCATCCGCATCTTCACAGAGCGCGGCGATCTCGCGCACCTCGCGCTGCTGTTGTGGGCGAGCGCGGCCAGCGCCGCGCTGTGGTTCACCTTGCGTGAACGTGCAGCTGCTGCCCGCCGCTTCGACGACTTTGTCCGCGAGCTGCAACGCTTCAATCGCCGCCGTAAGCGGCATCTCAACAAGGATCGAGACTGATGGATACTCTTCACAGCGTGCTGCGCTCATTCAATACGGAAACCAAATCGGCGCGGGATCATCTCACCGTGTTCCGTGAATTTCTGGCACATCTCGACCAGATCCAGCGCAAATCACCGGCCGCGAAATCGCCGCGCGCAAAATCGCCGGTGCGGCGCAAGGCAAGCAGGCGCAGCCGCAAGGGCTGATCTGACAGCCATTGCGTCGTCCCTGCGCACGCAGGGACCCATACGCCGTGTCGCTGGAGTTTTGCGACGCGTTGCTGCGATCTCGAAAAAGAGCTGCAACGCGCGTGGCGATGGCTCCCGGCGCGCGCGCAAAGCGCGCTTGGCCGGGACGACCGTTTCTTCGGCTATTTATTCCTTCACCCCGCCACTTGCGAGGCCGATCATGCACGCTCCGTTGTCATCGGTGTCACGTCTCGCGTTCTCGGGTGATGGCACGGTGGAAGGCTATGCCAGCCTGTTCGGCGAAATCGACCAGGCGCGCGACATGGTGATGCCCGGCGCGTTCGCGCAGACTCTCAAAGCGCGTGGCTTGCGCAAGATCCCGATGCTGTTCCAGCACGATCCCGCCGAGCCGGTCGGCATCTGGCTCGAGCTGCGCGAGGATTTTCGCGGGCTGTGGGCGCGGGGCAGGTTGATCCCCGACGTGGCGCGAGCGCGCGAATTGCTGGCGCTGGTGGAAGCCGGCGCGGTGGACGGGCTGTCGATCGGCTATCGCACCGTGCGCGGCCAGATCGAGCCGCGCACGCGCGTGCGCAAACTCTACCAGGTCGACCTCTGGGAAATTTCCATGGTCACGTTCCCGCTGCTGGCGGGAGCGCGTGTCCGCACGGTGAAGGCGGCGCTTGCCCCAAAGCGCCTGTCACT
>JAFEFK010000646.1 GCA_018240625.1 Pseudomonadota bacterium | reverse complement strand
GCCTTCGGTTTCGCCGACGCATTTTTCGTCGGGCTGGCAGCCGCCCTGGCTTTGGATTTGGGCTGACTTTCGGTCCGCACGTTTCCCCAGGGATCGGTATTTACCGCTGCATTGGGGATCTTCTTCAGCGTGTCCTTGTAGGCCTTCTCGACCTCCCTCGCCTTCTCGATCTCCTCAGGCGTCTTGGCTGGTCCATCGGCGAGCAGGTTGATATGCGGACTCTCATCCTGGGCAAAGGCCGGCCCCGATAACAAGAAGGCCGGCCCCGACAACAAGACCGCCAGCAGCGCAGAGGCGCGTAGAATTTTCATCGGAACTCCTCTCTGCCGGCTCTTGGCCTGCTCGTTGATTGAACGTCGGAAAATCCAACCCTCAAAGATGATCCGACTTGCAGGATTTCTGCATCCAATCGTCCCAGATCGGTCCGCATTTGGTGCAGCCGCTGAGCATAAGTCCGAGAGCGATAATACTGAAGATGATGGATAGCCGCAGCGTCATAATCGCCTCACTGAACCCGGGCCACCACCATAGACGTTCGAACATCGCAATTTCAAGCTGTCACGGAACGAGCCTCGCGGAGCATTGCGGTTCATTTCAAAATATAACAACAGTTGCGGATCGTCTCGCAGGGAACGCAGCGCATGGCATCGGACCAGAAAACAGCCGAATTCGATATCGGGGACGCGAGGCGCGTGTTGGGCGACGTCTTCGCGCCGTGGGTGCAGGATCTCGGCCTTGCGGTCGAGAGCATCGAAATCGCCCCGCCCGCTGGCGCGCCCGCCGACTGGCAGCCTCGTGCCGTGCTCCGTATGGCGTTCTCGGATCGGCTATGCCGGGAGGGCGGCATCGTCTGCGGACAAGCGCTGATGGCGCTGGCGGATACGGCGATGGTGATCGCCATCCTGACGGCTAACCGCGGATTTCGGCCGATGACCACGGTCGATCAGACCACGCACTTCCTGAAAGCCGTGACGAGCTCGGACGTGCTGGCGGATGCGCGCGTGGTGCGGCTCGGCCGTACCATGAGTTTTGGGCGCGTCACCTTGCTGAGCGCCACCGACAACAAACCGGTGGCGATGGTGTCGAGCGCCTTTGCGATGCTCTAAGCGGATTCCAACATTCGAAAACGATGTGAGAATCCGAGCTCTCGCCGCCGAAAATTATCCGGCTGGAACGATCCGTCTATTCACCAAGAATTTTTTCGGCCGCATTGACGATGCTGATCGTCGGATTGGCTGCGCAGAAGGCGCCGAACTTCT
>JAFEFK010000645.1 GCA_018240625.1 Pseudomonadota bacterium | reverse complement strand
TGGCAGATCGATCCGGCCAAACACAAGAAGGGTCTGGTGCAGCATACCATGGGCTGGCCGCTCGACGACAAAACCGGCGGCGGTTCGTTCTTGTACCACTACGACGACAATCTCGTGGCCGTCGGCTTCGTGGTGCATCTGAACTATCAGAATCCGTACCTTTATCCGTTCGAGGAATTCCAGCGGTTGAAGACCCATCCGATGATCCGCGACACCTTCGCCGGCGCCAAGCGTCTGGCCTATGGGTCGCGCGCGATCACGGAGGGCGGCTATCAGTCGGTGCCGAAACTGGTATTCCCGGGCGGCGCGCTGATCGGTTGTGCCGCGGGTTTCGTCAACGTGCCGCGCATCAAGGGCGTGCACAACGCGATGGCCAGCGGCATGCTGGCCGCCGAGCAAGTCTCGGCCGCGCTGGCGGCAGGCCGCGCCAACGACGAACTGACGGACTACGAGACCGGCTGGCGCAGTTCGGCGATCGGCAAGGACCTCTACAAGGTGCGCAACGTCAAGCCCCTGTTGTCGAAGTTCGGCAACAAGCTCGGCATGCTGCTCGGCGGTTTCGATATGTGGTGCAACACGCTCGGCTTTTCGCTGTTCGGCACGCTCAGCCATGCCAAGGCGGATCGCAAGGCGCTGGAGCCCGCCAGGGAATATCAGCCGATCGCCTATCCGAAGCCGGACGGCAAGCTGACATTCGACCGGCTCTCGTCGGTGTTCCTGTCCAACACCAACCACGAGGAGGACCAGCCGGTTCATCTCAAGGTCGCCGACATGGCCTTGCAGAAGACCTCGGAGCATGACGTCTTTGCCGGTCCGTCGAACCGGTATTGTCCTGCGGGCGTCTATGAATGGGTCGAGGAGGCGTCCGGCCCGCGCTTCCAGATCAACGCGCAGAATTGCGTCCACTGCAAAACCTGCGACGTGAAGGACCCGAACGGCAACATCACCTGGGTTCCGCCCGAGGGCGGCGGCGGTCCAAACTACGAGGCCATGTGACCACGTTCGCGTGAACGGCGAAGATTGCCGCTGTTTTCAGCGGCCACGATACCGCCACAGTGAGCGTGCTTTCAGGCAAGGTGACACGAAAAGCCGTGGATTTTACCCGCGTCGGCCGTGCGGCGCATGCATTTGGCGGCCGTTGCCGATCCTTGCGGTCGAACGCCAAACGCGGCATTGTCGCCGTGCTTGATCCCGGCCGGGTTGCGCATCCGAGACTGCCTGATGGTCGTGCCGTGAAACCCTGGAGCTAGGCGAATCCTGATGTTGTCCATTCGTTTTAATCGCTTGGCGATTGCCATTGCCGCTGCGACGTCGTTCGCCTTATCCGGGCCGCTTGCGGCACAGACGCCCGAGCATCCGACCGACACGACCGAATTCCCGAGCGCCCGCGATTTGCGCACCATGACGACGGCGGGTAGCTATCTCGCCGCGCGTCACGCCAGTATCGAGCGCGATGCCAAGTCCGCGGCGGCGTTTTATCGTTCGGCGCTGCGTACCGATCCGAAAAACAACGAGCTTCTGGATCGGGCGTTCATCTCGTCGCTGGCGGAAGGCGACATCGCCGCCGCCGTGAAACTCGCCGATCGCATCCTGACCATCGACAAATCCAACCGCGTCGCGCGGCTGGTCGTCGGTGTGCACGATCTCAAGTTGAAAAAGTATGCCGCCGCGCAGAAGAACATCAACCAGTCCGTGCGCGGACCCATCACCGATCTGGTGGCAACGCTGCTGTCCGGCTGGGCTTCCTACGGTGCAGGGGACACCAAGGATGCCGTCGCCAATATCGACAAGCTGACCGGACCGGAATGGTATCCGATCTTCAAGGATCTGCATTCGGGAATGCTGCTCGACCTCGCCGGCAAGCAGAAGGAGGCCGGCGTTCGTCTTGAGCGCGCCTACAAACTCGATGAGACCGCGCTTCGCGTGGCCGACGCCTATGCGCGGTGGTTGTCGCGCAACAAGGACGATGCGGCGGCGCTGGCCGTGTATGAGGCATACGACAAGAAGCTGGCGCGCCATCCGCTGGTTCAGGAGGGCATCAAGGAGACCAAGGCCGGCAAGAAGCTGCCGCAGCTCGTGGACTCGCCGCAGACCGGCGCCGCCGAAGCCCTGTATGGCATCGGCGCGTCGCTGACGCGGCGCGGCGGCGAAGATCTGGCGCTGGTCTATCTGCAGCTCGCTCTTTATCTCGCGCCCAATCATCCGATGGCGTTGCTGTCGCTGGCCGATCTTTATGAATCCGTCAAGAAGCCGCAGATGGCCATCGGCGTCTATGAGCGCGTGCCGGCCAATTCGCCGCTGAAGCGCAATTCGCAGATTCAACTCGCGACGGACCTCGATGCGGCTGACCGCAGCGATGAAGCGATCAAGATTCTGAAAGGCGTCATCGAGCAGGATCCGAAGGACCTGGAAGCCATCATGGCGCTGGGCAATGTCGAGCGCGGGCGCAAGAAATTCGCCGATTGCGCGCAGACCTATACCAAGGGCATCGATGTGATCTCCGCCGATACGGCGGACAAGCCAAACTGGGTCTATTACTATTTCCGCGGCATTTGCGAGGAACGCACCAAGGACTGGGACAAGGCGCAAGCCGACATGAAGAAGGCGCTCGAAATTCAGCCCGAGCAGCCGCATGTGCTGAACTATCTGGGCTACTCCTGGATCGATCGCGGCACCAACCTCGACGAAGCCATGACCATGATCAAGCGCGCCGTCGATCAGCGGCCGGATGACGGCTACATCGTCGACAGCCTCGGCTGGGCCTATTACCGCATCGGCAATTACGACGAGGCGGTCAAGACGCTCGAGCGCGCCATCAACCTGAAGCCGGAAGACCCGACGGTGAACGATCACCTCGGAGATGCCTACTGGCGCGTCGGCCGGACGCTGGAAGCGAAATTCCAGTGGGCGCACGCGCGCGACCTGAAGCCGGAGCCGGAAGAACTGCCGAAGATCGAGGCCAAGATCGAAAACGGCCTGCCGGCGGCCGACACCCCGGCAGCGGCGTCGGCGGACAAGAAAAAGGAAGACGGCAAGGGCGGCTGATCGCGGCGCAGCCGCGCGCGCTCCTTTCGCGCATGTTGTCCGCATCCTTCGCCTCGGCGGGCTGCGATCACCTGATCCGGGCGCACCTGCAAAAATCATTTGATTCGTGCGCGGTTTTAGCTTTTGTCATGCGCCTATGACAAAGCCCGACAATGCGAATGTGACATCGGCCGCGCCTGATCTGAACGAGAGTGCCCGCGCCAAGGTCAACCTGACGCTGCGGGTGCTCGGTCGCCGTGTCGATGGCTTTCACGATCTCGAAAGTGTGGTTGCATTCGCCGATTGCGCCGATCGCCTGACCCTGACGCCGGGCGCGAACCTGACCCTCGCCGCCAGCGGTCCGCGCGCGCAGGAATGCGGCGAGACCGCCGACAATCTTGTCCTGAAGGCTGCTCGGCTTCTCGGTGAACGCGTTGCAAACCTGAAGACCGGCGGCTTTGCGCTCGACAAGCATTTGCCGGTTGCCGCCGGCATCGGTGGCGGTTCGGCGGACGCTGCCGCGGCGTTGCGATTGCTGGCGCAAGCCAACGGCATCGAGATCGGAGACGCGCGCGTGACCGAAGCGGCGCGGTTGACCGGCGCCGATGTGCCGGTCTGCGTCCGCTCCAAGGCATGCGTGATGACGGGCGTGGGCGAGACCTTGCAGCCGTTGAGCCTGCCGGCGATGCCTGCGGTGCTGGTCAATCCGCGCGTCCCGGTGGCGACCAAAGATGTCTTCGCCGCACTCGGCCTGCGTAACGGCCAACTGCACGTCGGCGTGTCCGATGTGATCGAAGCGATCGTGTGGCCCGACGCGGGTGCGTCGATGGACGAATGGCTCCGCATGCTGGCGGATGGCACCAACGATCTCGAGACGCCGGCGATCCGCATTCAGCCTGTGATCGGCGAGGTACTGAAAGCGTTGCGCGCGACCGGCGCAAGGCTGTCGCGGATGTCGGGCTCCGGCGCGACGTGTTTTGCGATCTTCGGCCATGAGGCCGATGCGCGCGCCGCCGCGCAGACGATTGCGCGCGACCATCCGCAGTGGTGGGTGCATGCGGGCACGCTGAGCTAGAGTTCGTCCGAGAGCGGTTCACACGTCATTGCGAGCAGAGCGAAGCAATCCAGTTCTTTTTCGAATTTTCTGGATTGCTTCGGCGCGATGCGCCTCGCAATGACGGCGACGCTTCAGTGCGATCGTGCCAGGCAGAACGCCACGACCTGTTCGAGCGCGCTCTTCATCGGCGACGGCGGGAACAGCGCCAGCGCATCGACCGCCATCGCGCCGTAGTGCTGGGCGCGATTGAGGGTATCTTCCAGTGCGCGATGCTTGGTCATCAGGCCGATGGCGTGATCGAGGTCGGCGTCGCCGATTTCGCCGCGCTCCAGCGCCCGCACCCAGAATTCGCGTTCGGTGTCGTTGCCGCGCCGGAACGCCAGGACCACCGGCAGGGTGATCTTGCCCTCGCGGAAATCGTCGCCGACGTTCTTGCCGAGTTTCGCGGACTTGCCGCCGTAGTCGAGCACGTCGTCGACGAGCTGGAACGCGATCCCGAGATTCATGCCGAAGCTGGCGGCGGCGGTTTCCTCGGCCTTCGGACGGCCCGCGATCACGGGGCCGACCTCGCAGGCGGCGGCGAACAGTTCGGCGGTCTTGCCGCGGATCACCGCGAGATATTCGTCCTCGGTGGTGGCGGTGTTCTTCGCCGCCGCGAGCTGCATGACCTCGCCCTCGGCGATGGTGGCCGCGGCTGACGACAGGATGTCGAGTGCGCGCAGCGAGCCGACCGCGACCATCATCCGGAACGCCTGTCCGAGCAGGAAGTCGCCGACCAGAACGCTGGCTTCGTTGCCCCACAGCATACGCGCCGACAGCTTGCCGCGGCGCAGTTCGCTTTCGTCGACCACATCGTCGTGCAGCAGCGTCGCGGTATGCATGAATTCGACGGAGGCGGCGAGCTTGATATGCCCTTCGCCGGAATAGCCGGTGAGATTGGCCATCGCGAGCGTCAGCATCGGGCGCAGCCGCTTGCCACCCGACGAGATCAGGTGGTTGGCGACTTCCGGGATCATCGTGACTTCCGAGCCGGTCCGCGACAGAATGGTGGCGTTGACGCGATCCATATCGGCAGACACGAGCGACACAAGCTTGTCGATCGAGGCAGTCGGGTGGCTTTCAAAGGGGACGATGACCGCCAAACTTAAATCTCCGGTTTTGCGCAATTCGTGCCGTCCGGCCGAAACACCATAGAAAGTGCGGCTTGGCACGGCAAGGGCAGGTAGCTGTTGACACGGGCCACGGGGCTGTGAAGCTGTGGGGGCTCAGGAGAACGTGACGTGCGGGAATTGGTTCGAACCAACGATGTGGTGCTGGTGTCGGCGATCGGCGCCCTGCTGGACGGCGCCAATATCCACCATCTGGTGCTGGACCAGAACATGAGCGTGATCGAGGGATCGCTCGGCGTTCTGCCCCGCCGCATTCTGGTTCACGACGACGACAACCGCGAGGCGCGGCAGCTTCTCTCCGATGCCGGTCTGGCTCACGAGTTGCGGCCTGACACCGGGCGATGATGACGACACTGTTTGAGACCAGCGAGGACGCCTTTCTCGGCGGACGCTTGCGGTTGCGCCAGCCGATGTCAGGCCATCGCGCCGGTCACGACGCCATGCTGCTCGCGGCCGCGACGCCGGCTTGGCCCGGCGACCGCGTCGTCGATTTCGGAGCGGGGGTCGGCGCCGCCGGGCTTGCGGTGGCGACGCGTGTGGCCGGCATCGATCTCGTTATGGTCGAACGAGAGGAAAGTCTCGCGGGCCTCGCGCGCACCAATGCCGCCCTCAACGGGATCGCCGCGCAGGTCCGCGTGCTTGATATTGCGTGCCGCGCGGAGGCGTTCGCCGCGGCCGGTCTCGGCCCCGACAGCGCCGACGTGGTTCTGATGAATCCGCCGTTCAACGATCCCGCGCGGCACCGCGCCTCGCCCGACGACATCCGGCGCGCGGCGCATATGGCGGAACCCGCCACGCTCGAAACGTGGATTCACGCGGCGCGGCGCGTGCTGAAATCCGGCGGCGTGCTCAGCCTGATCTGGCGTGGCGATGGTCTGGCCGAGGTGTTGAGCGCAGTGGAGCGCGGCTTCGGCGGCGTCGCTGTTCGGCCTGTACATCCGGATGCGGGTAAACCTGCGATCCGTATTCTGGTTCGCGCTATCAAGGGAAGCCGGGCGGCACTCCAGCTTTGTCCGGGGCTGATGCTCAGCGATCCGTCAGGGCAGCCCAATCGCGAAGCTCAGGAGGTGCTGGCAGGCGGCCGAGCGCTTGAGCTACCCGGCGCATGACGATCCGCGGCACCGCTCGGACTACTGCGGAAGCGTGTCCGATTGTTTTGGCGCAGACGTGAAATGAATTGCAGTGAGAAGGCTACCGATAATCATCACCAGCAGATAGATCTTCATGTCACTCTCCGCTGCTTCGTTGCAGCCGTCGGGTCGGCTGCGTCATCGCAGTCCAATAATACGGCTGAATTGCAAAAGCCGTTCCACACGTTCAATGACACTTGCGTGATTAAGAATTGCTGAAGTTTAGCAAAACGGCATGGGCAAAACGGACAGCACATAACGGAGACTGCCCAAGATGAATGCAGCGCTGATGAAACTTGTTCCAGAGCGATGGCGGCGCGGTGGCGCGGTAGTGCCGGTGGTGCGGCTGTCCGGCGTGATCGGCGCCGTGACGCCGCTCCGGCCGGGCATGACGCTCGCCGGTTTGGCCAAGACGCTGGAGCGCGCGTTCGCCGTGAAGAATGCCAGGGCGGTCGCACTGGTGATCAATTCGCCGGGCGGCTCACCGGTGCAGTCGCGCCAGATTTACCTTCGTATCCGGCAACTCGCGCAGGAGAAAAAACTTCCAGTGCTGGTGTTCGTCGAAGACGTAGCAGCCTCCGGCGGCTATATGATCGCGTGCGCGGCAGATGAAATCTTCTGCGATCCGTCATCGATCCTGGGGTCGATCGGCGTGGTCGGCGGCAGCTTCGGTTTCACCGAACTGATCAGGAAGATCGGCGTCGAACGCAGGCTCTATACGGCCGGCGAACACAAGGCGACGCTCGATCCGTTCCTGCCGGAAAATCCCGATGACGTGGCGCGGCTGAAAGCGCTTCAGCGCGAAATCCACGCGACGTTTATTTCTCTGGTGAAACAAAGTCGCGGCGCAAGACTCAAAGGCAGCGACGACCTGCTGTTCACCGGCGAGTATTGGGCCGGCGAGCGATCCGTTGCGCTGGGGCTTGCAGACGCGATCGGCGACCTCAGGTCGACGCTGCGGGCGCGGTTTGGCGACAAGGTCAGGACGCCGGTGATTGCGGCCTCGGCCGGTCTGCTGTCGGGGCTGCTCGGCCGCAAATCCGCGGGCGCCGGAACGCTGGCATCGCTCGACGGTATCGGGGGGTTGCCGGACGATCTGATCTCCGCGCTGGAGACCCGGGCAATTTGGGCCAAATTCGGGTTCTGAGCGCGATCGTCCCGCGATATTTAGTCTCGTTCGAACCGATTGCGGGAACGATCCGGTTGGGCGAGAATAGTGTTATGGGGGTCCGGCAATGAAGGACAAGGATCGACCGATGCCGCCGCTGATTGCACTTGCAGGCACCCTGGGTGGACTGGCCGCGGTCCGCTGGGTTTATCGCACCGCCAAGCGGATCAATCACGAGATTGAAGAAGCGCGGATGGCCCGGGTTGCCGAGGCGGCGCGCGCCAACGAGATTCCGACGCTGCGGCTGGATCCGCGAACCGGCGCCTACCGGCCGGGCTGATTTTATCCAAAACGCTTGCGCCGGTTCGGGGCAGGGCATTGCCCGTGAAACCGGCTGCAAGCTTGGAGGTTTTGCGCAGGGCTGTTGGGCCCGCGCGGTTCAATCGATACCGGATCATTCCTAACGGCCGGCAAGCGCGGCGCTGCGATCTGCGCGGTCGGTTAGCGCCATACGGCACAATTCGCTCAATTGTCGGCAATTCCGGTAACGCTTCGCCCGGCATCGCCTTGATTTGGGTTTCCCGCGCCGATACGGTCCCGCGCGATCATCAAACCCCAGCGAATCCCCAAGCGAGCCGATGGAATCCTTAGCCCCGCACATGCGCCCGGAACGCTCGTTCCAGGGCTTCATTCTGGCCCTGCAACGGTTCTGGGCCGAGCAGGGGTGCGTGATTTTGCAGCCCTACGACATGGAAATGGGGGCGGGCACGTTTCATCCGGCGACGACCTTGCGCGCGCTCGGGCCGAAGCCGTGGAAAGCCGCCTATGTGCAGCCGTCGCGGCGGCCCAAGGACGGCCGATACGGCGAAAATCCCAACCGCTTGCAGCATTACTACCAGTTCCAGGTGATCATGAAGCCGTCGCCGCCGGATCTTCAGGACCTCTATCTGAAGTCGCTCGCGGCGATCGGCATCGACTCCGCGCTGCACGACATCCGCTTTGTCGAGGACGACTGGGAAAGCCCGACGCTCGGCGCATGGGGGCTCGGCTGGGAATGCTGGTGCGACGGCATGGAAGTCAGCCAGTTCACTTATTTCCAGCAGGTCGCGGGCGTGGAATGCGCGCCGGTTGCGGGCGAACTCACTTACGGGCTCGAGCGCCTCGCGATGTACGTGCAGGGCGTCGACCGCGTCTACGATCTCAACTTCAACGGCCGCGAAGGCGCCGACAAGGTGACCTACGGCGACGTGTTCCTGCAGGCCGAGCAGGAATATTCGCGGCACAATTTCGAGCACGCCGACACCGCGATGCTGTTCGAGCAGTTCAAGATGGCCGAGGCCGCCTGCAGGAAATATCTCGACGCCGGCTGGAAGCAGGGTAGCAATCGGAAAGAGCATCTGATGGCGCTGCCGGCCTACGACCAGTGTATCAAGGCGAGCCATGTGTTCAATCTGCTCGACGCGCGCGGCGTCATTTCGGTGACCGAGCGGCAGAGCTACATTTTCCGTGTCCGCGAACTGGCGAAAGCCTGCGGCGAGGCGTGGGTGCATACCGAAGCGGGACGTGCCGCGTGAGTTACGGCCCTGTATTGAGAAGCGGCCCTGTAGTGGGAAGCTATCTTGTAGTGAGAAGCTATCTTGTAGTGGGAAGCGGTCTTGTATTGGAAAGCGATCTTGTAGTGGGAGATGCGGCGATTTCTCGCCCCTCCCCCCGCATGCGGCGGGGAGGGGTCGGGGGTGGGGGGCGTATGTCCATGCGCAGACCGAGTATTGCAGATACGCGCGTGCCACGCGCCCGCGCTTTGCGCCGCGATCTGACGGAAGCCGAGAAGAAACTCTGGCAGTCCTTGCGGCAGCCCCCATTCAAACAGTGTCACTTCCGGCGTCAGGCGACGATCGGCCGGTATTTTTGCGACTTCGCAAGTCACAAACTCAAAATTGTCATTGAAGTCGATGGCGGGCAACATGCGGATAATTCTGCGGATGAAACGCGTACAGCCTGTCTCGTAAGCAAGGGTTATCGCGTTTTGCGCTTCTGGAACAATGAGGTCCTTGAGAATCTGTCTGGCGTTCTCGTGACAATTCTCGATGCGTCGAACGAAGTGCCCCCCACCCCCGACCCCTCCCCACCGCAAGCGGGGGGAGGGGAGGCAAGCCCGCATTTGCAGCGAGCGCTGAGTCTTCCTCGCAAAGAGCGCCTTTAAATGCCCGATCTTCTGTTCGAACTGTTCTCCGAGGAAATTCCCGCGCGCATGCAGGCGAAGGCGGCGGACGACCTGCGCAAGATGGTCACCGACAAGCTGGTTGCCGAAGGCCTCGTCTACGAGGGCGCGAAGGCGTTCGCGACGCCGCGCCGTCTTGCGTTGACCGTGCACGGCATTCCCGCGCGCCAGCCTGATCTGAAGCAGGAGCGCAAGGGGCCGAAGATGGGCGCGCCCGACGCCGCCGTGCAGGGATTTCTGAAAGCCGCCGGATTGAAGTCGCTCGATGAAGCGAAGATCCAGCGCGATCCGAAGGGCGATTTCTACATCGCGCTGATCGAGAAGCCGGGGAGACCCGCGATCGATGTCATTGCGGAAATCCTGCCGGTTATCATCAGGACCTTCCCGTGGCCGAAGCAGATGCGATGGGGCGAGCGCTCGGCGAAACCGGGCGCGCTGACCTGGGTGCGGCCGCTGCATTCGATCGTCGCGACCTTCGGCATCGAGACCGAAGAGCCGGAGGTCGTTCGCTTCGATGTCAGCGGCATCGCGGCGGGTCAGACCACGCGTGGTCACCGGTTCATGGCGCCGGGCGAGATCAGCGTGCGCCGCTTCGACGACTACGAGGCGAAGCTGCACGCGGCCAAGGTCGTGCTCGATCCCCAGCGCCGCAAGGACATTATCTTGGCCGATGCCAAAACGCTGGCGCAGGCGCAGGGTTTCGAACTGGTCGAGGATCAGGTGCTGCTCGACGAGGTGTCGGGTCTGGTCGAATGGCCTGTCGTGCTGATGGGATCGTTCGACGAGTCCTTCCTGTCGATTCCGGGCGAGGTGATCCGCGCCACCATCCGCAACAACCAGAAGTGTTTTGTGGTGCGGCAGTCTTCT